>JASLJO010000122.1 GCA_030152505.1 Solirubrobacterales bacterium
AAGTACTCGACGTACTCCTCCGGGGTGGTGTAACCGACCGTGTCGGGGATGTTGATCACGGTCGCTCCCTCCTCGACCGCGATCGCGCAGACCTCGGCGGTGAACTCGACGTCGGCTCGGGTTGCGTCCATCGGCGAGAACTCGACGTCCTCGCAGTAGGACTTTGCCAGCACCACGGCGGCGCGAGCCTGACCCTTGACGTCCTCGCGGTCGGTCTGCAGCTGGTGCTCGATGTGGATGTCGGAGGTCGAGATGAAGGTGTGGATGCGCGGTCGGGCGGCGTCGCGGATCGCCCCCCAGGCGGCGTCGATGTCGGCCTTGTGGGTGCGGGCGAGGCCGCAGATCGTCGGGCCCTCGACGTTGCGCGAGATCGCCTCGACCGCCTCGAAATCGCCCGGCGAGGTGATCGGAAATCCAGCCTCGATCACGTCGACGCCGAGCCGCGCCAGCTGCTGGGCGATCTCGACCTTCTCGGCGGTATTGAGCGAGATGCCGGGTGACTGCTCGCCGTCGCGCAGAGTGGTGTCGAAGATGTGGACGCGGTTTGCGTCGGATGGGGTGCTCATGGGACTGCCTCCTTCTCCAGTGCTTTCGAATGACCTCTGTCTCTCGCGGCTGTCGCGCCGCCCAGCGCTATTCCCCCCGAAGGGGGAGGAGAAGGAGTAGCGCGAGGCTGTCGAGCCGGTGCGTCATTCGTCGCCTCAGCTTAGCGTAGGCTGCGCCGATCGCAAGGCTGGATCGGACCACCGTTCTCGCGCTGTTGGCCATGAGCCTGAGCGTGCTCGTGATCGCCAACGACTTCTCCGCGGTCAACGTGGCGATCCCGACGATGGAGAAGGACTTCTCCACCAACATCAACACGATCCAGTGGGTCGTCAATGCCTACGCGCTCACCTTCGGGGTCATGATCGTCACTGGCGGGCGCTTGGCCGACATGTTTGGCCGCCGGCGCGCTTTCTTCCTCGGCACGGCGATCTTCGCCTCGATGTCGGCTTTCGGCGGCGCCGCGCAGACGGAGACCTGGCTGATCGCCAGCCGCGTCGTGATGGGGATAGGCGGGGCGTTGATGTGGCCGGCGATCCTCGGCATGACCTTCGAGCTCCTACCCAGCGAGAAGGCGGGTCTGGCCGGCGGCATCATCCTCGGTGCGGCCGGCCTGGGTAACGCGATCGGCCCGTTGATCGGCGGCGTGCTCACCGACACGCTCAGCTGGCGCTGGATCTTCTTCCTCAACGTGCCGATCGCCATCTTCGCCGTGATCGTCACCTACTACCTGGTGAAGGTGAAGGAGCCCGAGGTGGACGCGCAGCGGATCGACTACCCCGGGATCGCCACGATCTCGGTCGGCCTGGTCTCGCTGCTGGTCGCCCTCGACCAGGTCGACGACTGGGGCTGGGGCGACCCGCGGGTGATCTTCATGCTGGCGTTGGCGGCGGTGCTGATCGCGGCCTTCGTGCCGATCGAGCGGCGGGCGGGGATGAACGCCCTCGTGCCCCGCGTGGTGATGAGGAACGAGAGCTTCCGCGCCTCCTGCGTGGCGATCACGATGATGTCGGCGACCTTCTTCGCCGCGCTGCTCTACCTGCCGCAGTTCATGCAGAAGCATCTCGGCTACTCACCGCTGGAAGCCGGGGTCGGCGTGCTGCCTTTCCTCGCCACCTTCGCCCTCGTCTCCTTCATCGCCGGACCGCTCTACAACCGCGTCGGCGCGAAGCCGCTGGCCGTGTTGGGCGCCGGATGCATCACGATCGCCCCGTTCCTCTTCTCGCAGGTGACCGAAGGCTCGGGCTACGGCGCCCTGGTGCCGGGGATGTTCGTGCTCGGCATCGGCATCGGCAGCTTCTACCCCACCGCGACCACCGCGGGGGTGACCTCGGTCAACGAATCGCAGAGCAGCCTCGCCGGCGGCATCCTCTACATGTGCCAGATCGCCGGCGGCGCAATCGGCCTCGGCCTGACCACGACGGTCTTCTCCGCCCAGGGATCCTTCGTCGACGGCATCCAGGCGGCCTTCCGCCTCGACGCCGCCCTCTCCCTCGTGGGCTTTCTCATCGCCATCTTCTTCGTCGGCGGCCGGCTGCTCGGCCGCGAGCGTCAACAGGAAGAAATGGCCTAAGCGGCAGCCTGGCGCCAGCGGCGCTGGCTCAGTTCATCCCTACCGGAGCCGCCGCCGAGCGTATCGGTGCCCAAGCCGCCCCTGAGCAGGTCGTTGCCGGGTCCTCCGATCAAGAGGTCATCGCCCGGGCCGCCGTAGAGCTGGTCGTCGCCGCGACCGCCGACCAAGCGGTCGTCACCGAGCCCCCCGATCAGCCTGTCCGCGGCTGAGCCGCCGACGAGGACGTCGTTGCCGCCGCCGCCGCGCATCGTCACCGGTGCGATGACGTCGCCGGCAACACGGACGCGGTCCTCGCCACCGCCGGCGTTGACTTCGAAGCCGGCGATCGTCGGGGCGTCGCAGACCAGCTCGTTGGGGTTTTCCCCGGCGTGCGCGCAGACATCACCGCCGACTTCGAGCTCCACCACGGAGTCGATCACGTACTGGCGACCGTCAGAGGTCAGCCAGATCTTGATCGCGTTCGCTTCGTCTCCGCCGGCGAGCAGGACCGTGTACGACTTTGCCCCGGCATGGGCGAGCCCGGGCGCGAGCAGCGCCATCAGAGCGAGCGAGATGAGCAAGATCCTCTTCATCAGCCTTAGTCGTCCCCGCCGCCTGTCGGGGTCGGAGCGTCTACTACGGGAACAACACGACCTTGCCTACGTTGCGGCGTTCGGCGATGAATTTGTGCGCATCTCCGGCGCGATCGAAGGGAAAGGCCTCGGCGACGACAGGCTGTAGACGACCGGCCTCGAGATCCTCCGTCAGCGGATCGAGCACCCGGTCGAGGTTGCCCTCGGCGTCCCACCACTTGAGCATGTTGAGCCCGAAGACCCCTTTGTTCTCGTTCATGATCAGCAGGCTCTTCCACCACGGCATCGTCGTCGTCGGCATCGACAACAGGCTCTTCAGCATCGCCGGGACGTTTCGCTTGCCTTCCTTGGTGCCCTCAGAGAGGCCGTACATGACCAGCCGCCCACCAGCGCGGAGCAGGCGATAGTCCTTGCGGAAAGAGGTCGGGCCGAGCGCGTCGATCACGAGATCCACTCCCTCGCCGCCGGTCAGCCGCATCGTCTCCGCCTCGAAATCTGACGAGCGGTAGTCGATCGGATGATCGACCCCCTGGGCGCGAATGGCGTCGTGCTTCGATGCCGAGGCCGTTCCGAAGATCTCGGCGCCGGTGTTGCGGGCGATCTGCGTCGCCGAAATCCCAACTCCGCCCGCCGCGGCGTGGATCAGGACACGATCGCCCTTGCGCAGGCTGCCCATCAGGATCAGCGCCGCGTAGGCGGTGCCGTAGTTGACCGGGATGGCGGCCCCCTGCTCGAAGCTGAGGTCGGCGGGCAGGGCGAATGCCTGTGCTGCGGGGACCGTGACCAACTCCGCCTGGCCGCCGAAGCGCGTCCCGCCGACGACCCGGTCGCCGACCGTGAACTCGCTCACCCCCTCGCCGACCGACTCGACCTCGCCGGCAACCTCATAGCCGAGCACGCACGGCGGCTTGGGCGCGTCCGGATAGAGGCCTACGCGAGCCATCGTGTCGGCGAAGTTGATCCCCGCCGCTTTGACCGCGATCCGGACCTCGCCGGGGCCGACCGGAGGGTCCGGGCGCTCTTCGACGCGCAGCACGTCGTAGCCCCCCGTTCCGGTCAACACCACCGCCTTCATGGTTCGAAGCCTACCTCGCGTTAAAGGTTGATCGAGCGGCCGACCGAGAAGCCGTCCAGCTGGAGGATCTTCTCGATCGTCTCCGCCCGTACCGGCGCGTCGGTGGTCAATGCCATCACCGCGCGTTCGCCGTCGGCCTCGGCACCGACGGCCGCCGAGACGATGTTGACGCTCTCCTCGCCGAACATCGTCCCCACCCTGCCGATCATCCCCGGCCGGTCGGCGTAGCGGAAGACGGCGAGATGGTCGGCGAAGGGAAGGTAGAAGCTCTCGCCCCAGACGGAGACGAGGTAGGGCTCGTTGCGCGGGCCGACGCCGGTTCCGGCGACCTCGACCGCGTCGGAACCCGAGCCCAACCGGACGGTGACCAGCTCGGTGAAGTCCTTGGAGCCGCTCTCCTTGGTCTCGACGAGGTCGATGCCTCGCTCCTCGGCCATCTGCGGCGCGTTGACCAGGTTGACCGGCTCCTCGGTATGGCCCGAGAGGACGCCGACCAGGACCGCGATGCCGAGCAGGCGCGTGTCGTGAGAAGCGATGCGGCCGCGGAACTCGACCGTGACGCCGTCAACCGAGCCATCGCCGAGCCCCTGTGCCAGGCGGCCGAGCTTTTCGCAGAGCGGCACGAAGGGGGCGAGCGCCTCCATCTCCTCGGGCCGCACGGCGGCGATGTTGACCGCGTTGGTGACGACCCCTCCACTCAGCGCCGCGATCACCTGTTCGGCCGTGACCACCCCGGCACGGTCTTGCGCCTCCGCGGTCGAGGCGCCCAGGTGAGGCGTGACCACGACGTCGTCGCGGCCGAAGAGCGGGTGCTCGGTAAAGGGCTCGGAGGGAAAGACGTCGAGCGCCGCGCCGGACAACTTGCCGGACTCGAGGCCGGCCAGCACCGCGTCGAGATCGACCAGCTCGCCGCGGGCGCAGTTGACGACGCGCGCGCCGTCCTTCATCGCCGCGACGGCGTCGGCATCGATCAGGTCGATCGTGTCAGGCGTCTTCGGTACGTGCAGGGTGACGATGTCGGCGCGGCCGAACAGGTCCCCGAGCTCCTCGGCGCCTTCAACGCCGAGCTCGCGGAAACGCTCGGCCGAGACGAACTTGTCGAAGGCGACCACCTCCATCTCGAAGGCCTGGGCGCGCTTGGCGACCAGCTGGCCGATGCGGCCGAAGCCGACCACGCCGAGGGTCTTGCCGTAGAGCTCGGCGCCCTTGAACTCAGGGCGCTCCCAGGCACCGCTGATCAGCGAGGCGTGCGCCCGTGGCACGTTGCGACAGAGGGCGAGCATCAGCGCCAGGGTGTGCTCAGCGGCCGCCACCGAGTTCGATTCGGGTGCGTTGGCGACGACGATGCCGCGGCGAGTGGCGGCCGGGATGTCGACGTTGTCGACGCCGGTTCCCGCCCGGCCGATCACCTTGAGCCGGACGCCTCGCTCGATCAGCTCCGGGGTCACCTGGGTCGCGGAACGGACGAGCAGCGCGTCGTAATCCCCGATCGCATCGCTCAGCTCCTGCTCGGACATCTCCAGGCCGAGGTCGACCTCGAAGCTCTCGCGCAGCAGCTCGACGCCCGAGTCGGCGATCTTCTCCCGGACCAGGACCTTCACCGCGTCACCTCGGGCGCGTTCTCGATCGTCCAGTCGACACAGGCGACAAGCGCCTCGACGTCGGCCGGCTCGACCGCGGGAAACATGCCGACACGCAGCTGGTTGCGACCGAGCTTGCGGTAGGGCTCGACGTCGACGATGCCGTTGGCACGCAAGGTCGCGGCGAGCGCGGTCGCGTCGACCTCTTCGGCGAAGTCGATCGTGCCGACGACGAGCGAGCGCTTGGCCGGATCGGCGACGAAGGGTGCGGCGAGCTCCGTCTCCTTGGCCCAGGTGTAGAGGTGTCCCGAGGAGGCGCCGGTGCGCTTCACACACCACTCGAGCCCACCGTTGCCGAGCATCCACTCGACCTGGTCGGCAAGTAGCAGCAGGGTCGCCAGCGCGGGCGTGTTGTAGGTCTGGTTCTTGCGCGAATTCTCGATCGCCGTCTGCAGCGAGAGGAAGGCGGGCTGCCAGCGGCCCCCGGCGCCGTCGAGCTCGCCGATCCGCTCGATCGCGGCCGGGCTGAGTGCCGCCAGCCAGAGGCCGCCGTCGGCGCCGAAGGCCTTCTGCGGCGCGAAGTAGTAGGCGTCGGCCTGGCTCGCGTCGAGCGGCAGGCCGCCGGCCCCCGAGGTGGCGTCGACGAGGACGAGCGCGTCGCCGGCGCCTTCTGGTCGACGAACATCGACCATCACTCCGGTCGAGGTCTCGTTGTGCGCCCAGGCGATGACGTCGGCGGCCCGATCGGCCACCGGGTCGGGAGCATCGCCGGGCTCGGCCTCGACCAGGATCGGATCCTCGAGGAAGGGTGCGCCCGCCGTCGCCTTGGCGAACTTCTGCGAGAACTCTCCGTAGGTGAGGTGGAGTGCCCGCTCGCGCACCAGCCAGGCGGCGGCGGCGTCCCAGAAGGCGGTGGCACCGCCGTTGCCGAGTGCGACCTCGTAGCCGTCGGGCAGGCTGAGCAGCTCGGCGAGGCCGTCGCGCACCCGTGCGACGAGGTCGCGCACCGGCGCCTGGCGGTGCGAAGTGCCCATCAGGTCGGCCCGTTCGGCCAGTGCCGCCAGCGCCTCTGGGCGGACCTTGGAAGGGCCGCAACCGAAGCGTCCGTCGGCGGGCTTCAGGTCGGCCGGGATCTGTATGGAAGTCGAGGTCGGCATCCGGCGGCCAAGGTTATTGACCCGCGCGGGTGGACCTCGCCGACGCGTCTCGCGTACGATGCGCGCGATGGCGGAGACCGATGAGCGAGGCGCGGTGACAGGCGACGGCTATGCGGTCGCCAACCTCGCCGACCTCGGCGAGGGCTACGGCTTTCGCAAGATCCGCAAGGGGCTGGGCGTCACTGCATTCGGCGTCAACGCCATCGTCCTCCCCCCTTCCTTTGAGACGGGCCGTCACCTGCACGAGGAGCAGGAGGAGCTCTACTTCCTGCACAGCGGCGAGATCGAGATCGAGTTCGGCGACGGCTCGACCCATCGCCTCGAACCGGGTGGCCTGGCCTGGGTCGACGCGCCGACGATCCGCAAGATCCGCAACGTCAGCGACTCCGAGGACGCCGTCTACGTCGTAGTCGGCGGCAAGGACGGCTACGTCGGCCGCGACGGCAAGCTGCCCCCCGGCGAGACCAGTCGCTTCGGCGACAACGCCCCTCCGGGCGCTTAGTCCAGCCGGCAGCAGTCCGGTTGTCCCTTTTCGAGTTGATGACGCAGGCCCTTTTGCGCTTTGCGACGAAGGCGCTGCCCCCGGCCTCAGCGTTAACGTGGCCCGTCCGCGACTAGAACGGAATGTCGTCGTCTCCAGTCCCTGCCGAAATAAAGTCTGACGTATCTGCGGCAGCAGGGTCTGGCCTTCGCTCTAGCAGCTCGTCTAGGTGCTTCTGGACGGCGCTCGGCACCTTCCCCCCGTACCAGAAGGCATCCTCCACCTGGCTGTTTTCCTTACCTGCCTGTTCGACGTCCTCGACCATCTGCTCGGTCCATAGCTCTTTCGGGACATTCATCAAGCGGCTCGTATTTGCCCGAGCATTCTCGAACGACGTGCTGTTGACGTATCTATTGACGATGGCAGATGCCATCTCGGCCCTGGTCCTCTCGTTCTCCACAAAAACATCGAAGACCTTGCGCGCAAGCTTCCGGGCGGCTGACTCATCGTCAGGGTCCTCTCCAGAAATTCCCTGCCACTTGCCAACAAATCCGTGTGGCTGCTCACCGTGCATGATCGCCGCGACCAGCAAACCGCGACCCATTGCGTAGCCAACCTCTTGGTCGCAGAACTCGCTATTGATGAAGTCCGGAGTGATCAGGGCGAGCATCCCCGCACAGGTTGCAAGGGCAAGTTCGATCTCCTGCTCCCACTCCCGGGTCGGCTTGATGTCCTCGTGAGCAACGAACACATCGAAGCCATACGGTTGCAATTGACCGCGGATTTCTTTTGCAAGCCCTTTGTGGGCACTCGTATGGCTAAGGAACAATCTAAAGCGCCCCTCTTCCCAGGGACCAGCCGTAGCGGCGATTGGAACACTCGTCCCGTCGCCGCCGATGTACGACATCAGTTCGATAAGGGTGTCATCGTCAGCAGTCCGTAACCGTCCGACCACGTACTCGTTGTCGTCGTCACATTCCCAGCGATTGAGGTCAGGGGCGCCAAACGTGTCGAGGGCAAGTTCGATCTGGGGGAGCTTGTCCTCGACGAGCGCAGCGGTGATCTGCTTGATGCAGTCGAGGCGTTCTCCACGCGTTAGCGCCACGCCCTTGAGGCTAGCCTATGAATTCTCTTCTCACCAGACGGACACGGCGTTCGCCGACACTGCCGTCAGGCGGTACCGGCAACCGCCGTAGAGCTCTGCGTTACGTAGCGCACTAAACCTCTACGGCGGTCGGAGCTGCTCAGAACTCCTGGTCGATCCAGGGCATCATCTTGCGGAGGTCTTTGCCGACCTCCTCGACTTCGTGCGCCGCCCCCTCCTCGCGCATGCGCGAGAGGTTCTCGCCGCCGGCGCGGTTCTCGGCGATCCACTCCTTGGCGAACTCGCCCGACTGGATCTCGCCGAGGATCTGCTTCATCGCCGTCCGTGACTCCTCGCCGATGACGCGCTTGCCGCGGGTCATGTCGCCGTACTCGGCGGTGTTGGAGATCGAGTAGCGCATCCCCTGGATGCCCTTCTCGTACATCAGGTCGGCGATCAGCTTGAGCTCGTGCAGGCACTCGAAGTAGGCCAGGCGCGGGTCATAGCCCGCCTCCACCAGGGTCTCGAAACCGGCACGGACCAGCTCGGAGGCGCCGCCGCAGAGGACGGCCTGCTCGCCGAAGAGGTCGGTCGCGCACTCGTCCTTGAAGGTCGTCTCGATGATCGCTGCTCGACCGCCACCGATCCCGGCGGCGTAGGCGAGGACGAGGTCGTGAGCGTCACCCGTGGCGTCCTGGTGGACGGCCATCAGGCAGGGCACGCCGTGGCCTTCCTCGTACTGGCGGCGCACGAGGTGGCCGGGGCCCTTGGGCGCGACCATGGCGACGTCGACGTCGGGCGGCGGGGTGACGGTCT
>JASLJO010000136.1 GCA_030152505.1 Solirubrobacterales bacterium
CCCGCCAAGCCGCGAGGCGCGCAGCTGTTTCGTCTGCAGACCTTCACGGCAGATACGTGATGTGCATCACACGAACAACTATTGCTCTGGAGAAATAGTTGCGTCTATGCAAGTATTAACGAATGCAAGCAAGTGAGATAGCGACGATCGTCGACGGGGGCCAGGAGGTCAGCGCCGCGGAGCAGGAGACCGCGGCGCGACTCAGCGCCCTGATGCGCCACGTCTTCCTCTACGACCGCGGCAATCAGCTGCGCGTGATCGAGGATTCCGGCCTTTCGATGACGCAGTGCAAGGCGTTGCTCGAGCTGGGCGGGATCGGTGAGGAGACCGAGCCGCGCCAGGTGAGCGAGCTGGCGGAGACGTTCGGCGTCTCCGTCCCCTCGATGAGCAGGGCGGTCGATGCCCTGGTCGGTGAAGACCTCGCCACTCGGGTTGAGGACCCGAACGACCGGCGCGTGCGGCGTATCGCCATCACCGAGCGGGGCGAGAAGCTGGTCGACACGTTGCTGGTCGTCCGCCAGGCCGGCCTGGAGGCATTCGCCGAAAGCCTTACCGCCGCCCAGCGGCGCAAGCTCGACGCCGCGATCGGCTCGCTGATGGACAGGGAGGACATTGCCGCGACCTATGACCATCTGAAGGGAGTCAAAGCTTGACCCGTTACCGCCACCTGATCACCGACGAAAACCGCAAGTGGTGGACGCTCGGTGCGATGTGCTTCGCCCTGTTCATGATCATGCTCGACAACACGGTCGTCAACGTCGCCCTGCCGTCGATCCAGCGTGATCTCGGGGCTTCGATCTCCGGCCTGGAGTGGACGATCAACGGCTACACGCTCTCCTTCGCCGTGTTGCTCGCCACCGGCGGGCGACTCGGCGACATCTTCGGCCGCCGCCGCATGTTCCTCTTCGGCGTCGTCATCTTCGCCCTCTCCTCGGCGACCGCCGGCTTCGCCCAGGGCCCCACCGACCTGGTGATCAGCCGCGTCGTCCAGGGCGTCGGCGCGGCGCTGATGATGCCCGGCACCCTCTCGATCATCACCGACGCCTTCCCAGCGCACGAGCGCGGCAAGGCGATGGGCACCTGGGCGGGAGTCTCCGCTTTGGCCCTGGCCGTGGGGCCAGTGCTCGGCGGTTTCCTGACCGAGCACGTCAGCTGGCGGGCGATCTTCTACCTCAACATCCCGGTGGCCGTGGGCGCCGTCACCGCGACGATCTTCGCCGTGCGCGAGTCGCGTGACACCACCGTCGGCCGCGAGGTCGACTACCTCGGCGTGGCGACGCTTACCGCCAGCCTCACGGCGCTGGTGCTCGCGCTCGTGGAGGGCAACAGCTGGGGTTGGGACTCACCCGCGATCGTCGCCCTGTTGGCCGGTGCCGTGCTCGGAGCGATCGCCTTCGTCCAGGTCGAGCTGCGGGTAAAGGCGCCGATGGTCGAGTTCCGCTTCTTTGCCGATCGCAACTTCCTCGGCGCGGTGGTGGTGGCGTTGATCATCACCTTCGCCATGATGGGCGTCTTCTTCTTCCTCGCCCTCTACATGCAGGACATCCTGCGCTACTCGCCGCTGGAGGCAGGCGTGCGCTTCCTGCCCTCGACCCTGATGATCGTCGGCGTCGCGCCCGTCGCCGGCCGCCTCGCCGACCGCTTCGGGCCGCGCTGGCTGATCGTCGCCGGGCTCTTGATCCTGACCGCCTCCCTCTACACCTTCACCGGGATCGCCGTGAACTCCGGCTACCTCGACCTTCTGCCGGGATTCATGCTGCTCGGTATCGGCATCGCGCTGACGATGTCGCCGATGACCAGCGCGGCGATGAACGCCGTCTCGGTGCAGAAAGCCGGCATCGCCTCCGGCGTGCTCTCGATGTTCCGCATGGTCGGCGGCAGCCTTGGCGTCGCCGTCTCCGGCGCGATCTTCCAGGCGGCGGCGGGCAGCAGCTTCGAGTCGGCGAGCCCACAGCATTTCGTCGACGGGTTGAGCAACGCGATGTTCGTCTCGGCCGCGGTGACCGTCGTTGGCGCCCTGATCGCCGCCGTGGCGATCAGGGCCAAGCCGAAAGCGGTCAGCGCCGCGGTCGCCGAGGCCGAGGTGAGTCCCGGCGGCGAGGAGCTGGCCGGGGTGGCTACCTAAAGGCCCCCACGAAGCGGAGGCCAGGCTTCAGGTGAATGAAGGTCCAAGGTCGGCAGCGTTTCGACTTCCACATTGCCGAGGGCGGCGATGGTTTCTCGATTCGACTGCTCGATCGGTGACGGCTCCTCTGGCCAAGGGGTGAGCACGACGGCTGAGACCTCGAGCCCGGCTGAGCGGGCGGCCTCGAGCGTCAGCAGGGTGTGGTTGATCGTGCCGAGGGCGGCCGGGGCGGCGATGACGAGGGGCAGGCCGAGGTCGGCGGCGAAGTCGCGTACGAGGTAGTCGGGCGCCAGCGGCACGAGCAGGCCGCCGACCCCCTCGCAGACGAGCGCGTCTGCTCCGGCGGCCGCGGCTCGCGCCGCCTCCAGCAACCGCTTCCGCGAGATCTCCTCGCCCGCGAGGGACGCCGCCAGATGCGGCGACATCGGTGGCCCGTAGCGATAGGGCGCCGCCTCCTCATCCCGTTGTGAGCTGCCCGCCGCCTCCCGCAGCATCACATGATCAGGCCGACGGGCCGAGAAGGGGAGCTCGGCTCCCCTTTTCGGCCCGTCGGCGGGGTAGTCGTCGAGGCCGGTGATGGCGGGCTTGAAGACGGCGACGCGCTTGCCCTCGGCGGCCAGGGTCCGGGCGATCGCCGCCGCCACGACCGTCTTGCCGACCTCGGTCCCCGTCCCCGTCACAAAAACTCCCTGAGAACGTGCCTGACGCTTCGCATCTCGGCGTCCTCGGTAGGCCGGTTTGCTCACGTACGGGACTGTACGCTCGCGGCACCGGCCTCCCTGCGTCCACCGACCTGCTCGGTCATGCCCGCTCTCAGGCAGCAATCGGCGTTCTCAGAATGCCGACTTCCCGTGCCGCTTCGGTGGCGTGCCTGGCCGCGTCGCGCAGCTCTGCCGTCTCGTGAGTAGCCATCACGCTGAAGCGCAGGCGGGAGGAGCCGGGGGGGACGGTGGGGG
>JASLJO010000176.1 GCA_030152505.1 Solirubrobacterales bacterium
CTCGCCAAGCTTGCCGGCAAAGACGACCCCGAGGAAAAGCGGAAGATCATCGGCACCGAGTTCATCCGCGTCTTCGAGGAGGAGGCGGCGAAGCTCGAGGACGTCAGCTACCTGGTCCAGGGGACGCTCTACTCGGACGTGATCGAGTCCGGCGGCAGCGACGCCGCCGACACGATCAAGTCCCACCACAACGTCGGCGGCCTTCCCGACGACCTCGAGTTCGAGCTGGTCGAGCCGCTGCGGATGCTGTTCAAGGACGAGGTGCGCGCGGTCGGCGCCGAGCTCGGCCTGCCCGAGCGGATGGTCTGGCGCCAGCCGTTCCCGGGACCGGGCCTGGCGATCCGCATCGTCGGCGGCGAGGTGAACAGAGAGAGGCTTGACATCCTGCGCGCCGCCGACGCGATCCTGCAGGAGGAGATCCGCGCCGCCGAGCTCTACCGCCGGCTCTGGCAGTCCTTCTGCGTGCTGCCGGTTGTGCGCTCGGTCGGCGTGCAGGGCGACGGCCGCACCTATGCCTACCCGATCGTGATTCGCGCGGTCACCTCCGACGACGCGATGACCGCCGACTGGGCCCGCCTTCCCTACGACCTGCTGGAGCGCGTCTCCAACCGGATCATCAACGAGATCGAAGACGTGAACCGGGTGGCGCTCGATATCTCCTCGAAGCCCCCCGCCACGATCGAGTGGGAGTAGCTCGCCCTCCTTCGCCGTCTCGATAGGGGTCCTCAGCCTGGTGCAGGCGGTGTTGGTTGCGCTGCCGAGGGCGCGGCGGTTCGCCTGGCTCGACGCGTTTCGCAGCCCCTGGTGGGCGCTGGTGCCGGCGCTCTCGATCGTCTTCGTGATCGGGATCGTCGCCTGGGAGGGGGAATCGGCGACGGCGCTCTCCTGGTTGGCCCTCCTTGCCGTGCCGCCCTTCGCGGCCTTCGCCCTCGGCTGGCTGGTGCACGGTTCGCGCCCCGAGTGGGGGGCGGCGATCGCGCCACTCTTCGTCATCGCCTGGGCCTCACCCGGCTCACTGCTCGGCGAGGCCGCGGCGACGGCGCTGACCGGACTCGGCTGCATCGGCCTCGGCTGGCTGCTGGTCTCGGTTGCGCCGCCGCGCTGGCTGAAGCTGGGGATCTACGCGATGGCTGTTATCGACACCTGGTTCGTCGCCGCCGACCTACTGCAGAGCCCCAACGCCGTGCTGACCGCCGCCGCCCCCAGCGGCCTGCCGCGCCTGCAGGCAATCCATTTCGGCGACGCCCTGATGGGCTTCGGCGATCTCTTCATAGCCGCCACCCTGGGCTGCCTCCTCGCCCTCCCTGCCGATGGGCCGAAAAGGGGAGCCGGGCTCCCCTTTTCGGCCCATCGGCGGATGGTCGGAGCCGGGCTGGTGGCTGCGTTGGGGTTGGGCTTCGATCTGCTGTTCTTCGCGGTGGACACGCTGCCGGCGACGGTGCCGGTTGCGCTGGCGCTTGTCGTAATCGATTTGATCGAACGCCGGCGACGCTCAGACGCCGGCGACGCGGGTGATGGCGAAGATCAGGGCGAAGCCGGAGGCGGTGAGGCCGACTTTGCGCCATGAGGCGTGAGCGTGGGCCTCGGGCAGCAGGTCGGTTGCGCCCATGTAGAGGAAGAAGCCGCTGTAGAGGCAGAGGATGTAGCCGAGCGTCTCCTCGGGGACGTCGGCGAAGGAGCCGACGATCGCCCCGAGCAGCGGGGCGATCGCGTCGATGCGCAGCCATTTCGCCGCCTGCTTGCGGTCGCCGGACTGACTGAGGACGAAGCTGACCGTGTTGAGGCCGTCGGCGAAATCGTGGCTGATCACGGCGATGAAGACGAGCAGCCCGGTGGTCGAGTCGAGCCCGAAGGCGAGCCCGATCCCGAGCCCGTCGATGAAGCTGTGGATCGAGAGTCCGAGCGCGCCGAGCACGCCGACCCGCTCGTGCGCGCGCGCCTCCTCCGGGTCGTCGCGGTGGTGGAGGACGAGGGCGCGCTCGGCGAAGAAGAAGGCGAGGAAGCCGACGGCCACCAACGCCGTCGCCCTCTGCGCGTCGCCGACGATGTCGATTCCCTCGGGCAGCACGTCGAAGAGGGCGACGGCGATGACGACGCCACCGGTCAGCGCGATCACGGTGGGCAGGGTGTGCGAGAGCCGCAGCGCGATTCGTCCGCCGATCAGCGTGGCGAGCACCGTCAGGCCGGCGAGAGGAATGGCGACGGCGGGCATCTCGCTGCCTTCAGGCGGCCGTCTTGCAGTCGGGGCAGCGGCCGCGCAGGACGACGTCGTGGGCGGCGACCTCGAAGTCGGCGGCGCGGCTTACCGCCTCGATTGCGCGCTCGAGTGAGCGGTCGGCGAAGGGGGCGAGTCGGCCGCACTGCTCGCAGACGAGATGGTGATGGTGCTGGTCGGGATCGACCCGCTCATAGCCGGCGGCGTCGCCGCCGATCTGGACTCGCTGTACGAGGCGCAGCCGGTCGAGCTGGTCGAGGGTGCGGTAAACGCTCGCCCGGCCGACCGAGTCGAGCCGCCGGTCGATCTCGAGCGCGGTCACCGCGCAGGACTCGGTCGCCAGCAGGTTGATCACCTCGCGCCGCGCGGCGCCGCTGCGGTAGCCCGCCTCGTCGAGGCGGCGCGCTGCTGTCTCGGCCCAGCTCACGGCCGGCAAGCTATCAGATAATGAGACTCGTTCTCAGTAGCGCAGAATCACGAGTACGCATCCCACTGCTTGAGGAAGGGCAGCGGGTCGATCGGGCTGCCGCCTTCGTACCAGCCGGGGGCGGTCCAGATCTCGAAATGGAGGTGGCAGGCCGTTGCGTCGCCCGTCTGGCCAACGATCCCGATCGGCTCGCCGGTGCGTACGGTCATCCCTTCCTGCAGCGGCGAGGGTTCGAGCAGGTGCATATAGCCGAAGTCATAGCCGGTGCCCTTGCCGTCGATGACCAGGTAGTTGCCGGCGGCGCTCTGGTAGCCCGAGTATTGGACGCGGCCACCGCGGACGGCGATCAGCGGCGTGCCGCACTGCGCCATCACATCCTGGCCCTCGTGGGTGTGGCCGGAGCGCGCGGCGCCAAAGCGGCCCCCGGCGCCGCCGTAGTCGTGTGGGCCGAGGATCGGAAAGGCGTAGCCGTAGAGGTCGAAGCCGAGGCTGAGCGGTTCGGTCGAGGACGACGAGGAGGCGCGGCGGGCGACGCGTCCGCCCGCCTGCGGCACGATTCGGAACGAGTAGTGGCCGTTGCCCGCCGGCCGTCCGCCGGTCGTCCCGTCCCAGCGGACGCTGTCGGGCGTTTGCGGCGCGATGTCGTTGCGGTAGAAGCTCGCCACCGCTTCTCCGCTTTCGTCGATGACGTCGACGCGCAGGTCGTTGCTGGGTCGGTCGCTGCCGATTTCGTAGCGCAGGCGGGGCGGGCGGGCGCCGTAGTAGAAGGACTTGCGCGGCCAGGTATTGGCCGAGAGCAGCGTCAGCGTTCCCGCACTCGGGGCGGGGTCGGGCGAGCCGCTGTGGCTGGGTGGGGGCGCGGCGCTTCCGCTCGGAGTGGGAGCGCCGCCGGTGGCCGCAAACGCCTGCGTGGCGAAGCAGGTGAGCAGCCCCACCAACGCGAAAATCGATATCGATCCACCAAGCCAAGGCCCGGCGCCGGCTCTGCTGCGTGCCACGTGCCCTCTCTTTCGTTCGCCTGCGGAGTTAGCTGTCGGGCTCGCGCTGAAAGAGATGCGCTACGGACCGTTGTTCGTCCGATTCGCCCCTGGGACCTGCAACGGTCCCTGCGGTTCCTCCGCTCCCGCCCGCTGTGCGGCCGGGATTCGGCTATTGCTGGCGCGGCAGTATAGAGAGCATCCCGGCAGCAGTCCCCCGTGCGCGCAAACTCGGCTCGGCGGCTATCATCCCGGAGCCGCTGGGGCCTCCCCGCGGCTTTTCTCTGATGAAGACCTACGTCGCAACCCAAACCGACCGCCAGCGCGACTGGCTTGTCGTCGATGCCGAGGGGCAGACCCTGGGCCGACTGGCGACCCGCATCGCCGACGCATTGCGCGGCAAGCGCAAGCCCGAGTACACCCCGCACGTCGATACCGGCGACTTCGTCGTCGTCGTCAACGCCGAGAAGATCCGGGTGACCGGGAAAAAGCTCGAGCAGAAGCGCTACTGGCGCCACTCCGGCTACCCGGGTGGGATCAAGTCCCGCAGCCTGGCCGAGATGCTCGACCGCCGCCCCGAGGAGGTGATCCGCAAGGCGGTGAAGGGGATGCTTCCCCGCAACCGCCTGGCCCGCAAGCAGCTGACCAAGCTGAAGGTGTACGCAGGGCCGGATCACCCGCACGCGGCGCAGAAACCACAGCCGATGGAGATCAAGTGACCGAGGACGAGCGCAAAGACATCGAGGCACAGGACGAGGACCAACAAGAGGTTCCCGCTCAGGACGAGAGCGATCAGGACGCGGGTCCTGTCGACGCAGGAGACCCACCTCCCCCTGCGGTAGCTGAAGCTTCCTCGGGGGAGGTCCCCCCTACGTCGCCACCCGCGTCAGATGCGCCGGAGGCTGACACCGAGGGTCAGGCGCCCGAGGAGAAGTCAAGTGATTCCCCCGTTGCCGAGCAGGAGGGGGACGAGTCCGAGGCACCCGTTGAGGAGCCGGAGGAGCCGAAGACTGAGAAGAAAAAAGACGTGATTCCCGGTGCTGACTTGGAGCCGATTGCGGTCGAGCCGGAGAAGCGGCCGCTCAGTGCCGAGGAGCAGGCGCGGCGCGAAGCGGAGGAAGAGGAGCAGCGGGCGCGTGAGGCAGCACTCGTCGGCGACTCCGACGAGGAGGAGCAGGCGGCCAGCCGGGCTCCGGCCAAGATCGAGGGCGACGCGCGCTTCCTGGCGACCGGCAAACGGAAGAACGCGATCGCTCGCGTCACCCTGCTTGCGGGCGGTGGCGCGTTCGTGATCAACGGCCGGCCGATCGAGGAGTTCTTCCCGCGGCCGCTGCATCAGACGACCGCCCGCCAGCCTCTGGCGATCACCGGCTATGAAGGCAACGTCGACGTCAGGGTTCGTGTCCACGGTGGCGGCGTCAGTGGCCAGGCCGGCGCGGTACGCCACGGCATCGCGCGGGCGCTGATCGAGGTCGACCCCGAGCTGCGCGGCGAGCTCAAGCGGCGCGGCTTCCTCACCCGTGACGCACGTGCCAAGGAGCGCCGCAAGGCCGGACTGAAGAAGGCCCGCAAGCGCCCGCAGTTTTCGAAGCGCTGACGGGGCCGGTTTGACTGCGGAGCGCAAGCTCTTCGGAACCGACGGAGTCCGAGGAGAGGTCGGCACGTTTCTCACGGCGGAGCTGGCGCTCGCCCTCGGTCGCGCCACGACCGCATCGCTGCCGGTCGAACGACCGCGGGTGCTGATCGTGCGTGACACGCGCGAGTCGGGACCGATGCTGGAAGCGGCGTTGGCGGCGGGGGTCGCCGAGGCCGGAGGGGACGCGCTGCTGGGCGGGGTGCTGCCGACCCCGGCCGCCGCGGTTCTGGTTCGCAAGCTTGGCCTCGACCTCGCCGCGGTGGTCTCCGCCTCGCACAATCCCTACAGGGACAACGGGATCAAGTTCTTCGATGCCAACGGCAGCAAGCTCGGCGACGAGGCGGAGGCCGGCATCGAGGCCCTGCTCGACGACCGTGGTCGAGGTTTGGACCGGATGGCGGATCAAAGCTCGACCACGCCGGCCGGGGTTGGCCATGTGCGGGAACTGAGCGGCGGTGCGGAGGACTATTTGCGGGCTTTGGAGGCGGCCTTTCCCCTCGACCTCACGGGCGTCAAGGTAGCCCTCGATTGCGCCAACGGCGCCACCCACCGGGTCGGCCCGGCGATCTTCGAACGGCTCGGTGCCGAGGTCGAAACGATCGCGGTCGAGCCCGACGGCCGCAACATCAACGCTGGCTGCGGCTCGACTCACCTCGACAACCTCGCCGGCCACATCGCATCCTCGGGCGCCACCGTCGGCTTCGCCTTCGACGGCGACGGCGACCGGGTGCTGGCGGTCGACGGCGGCGGTCGGACCCATGACGGAGACGAGCTGATCGCGTTGCTGGCGCGGGGCCAGGCGGCACGTGGCGAGCTCGGCGGCGGCGTCACGGTGACCGTGATGAGCAACTACGGCTTCCATCGGGCGATGGAGGACGCCGGGATCGAGGTCGCGGTGACCAAGGTCGGCGACCGCTACGTGCTCGACGAGCTGCGCGAGCGCGAGTGGGCGCTCGGTGGCGAGCAGTCGGGGCACATCATCGACATGCGCTTCGCCGCCACCGGCGACGGCATCGCCGCGGCGCTGATGACGATGCGCGAGCTAGGCGGCCGCGACCTCGCCTCGGTCGAGGCGATGGAGAAGTTGCCGCAGAAGCTGGTCAATGTCGAAGTCGCCGACCGAGAGGCGATCGCCGGCGCCACCGCCGTCTGGGACGCGGTTGAGCGCGAGGGCGCCGAGCTCGAGGGACGCGGCCGCGTCCTCCTGCGCCCCTCCGGTACCGAGCCTCTGGTCCGCGTCATGGCCGAGGCCCCGAGCGCAGAGGAGGCCGACGCGGTCTGCAAGCGCCTTGCCGATTTGGTTCGGCAAGAGCTCGGCTGAGCGGCCCGTCTACTCTGTACCGCCTCCATGTGCGGAATCGTCGGATATGTCGGGGCGCGTCCCTGTCAGGACATCCTGGTCGCCGGGCTGGAAAAGCTCGAATACCGCGGCTATGACTCGGCCGGGGTGTCGGTGATCGCCGACGGGCGGGTGGAGAGCGTGCGCGCGGTCGGCAACCTGGCCAATCTGCGGGCGGCGATGGAGGAGCAGGTTGAGGGCGGCGGCGTCGCCGTGGCGACCTCGCCGGCGACGACCGGGATCGCCCACACGCGCTGGGCCACCCACGGACGGGTCACCGAGGAGAACGCCCATCCTCACAGCGACACCTCAGATCGCGTCCACATCGTCCTCAACGGCATCGTCGAGAACCACCCCAAGCTGCGCACCCGGCTCGAGTCCGAAGGACACGAGTTCAGCTCCGAAACCGACGCCGAGGTCGTCGCCCATCTGATCTCCGGCCACTACGAAGGGGACCTTGCCGCGGCCGTCCGTGCCGCCTTCGCCGAGCTGCGCGGCCACTATGCCTTCGTCGCCATGCACGCCGACCAGCCGGACCTGCTCGTCGGCGCGCGCAAGGAGTGCCCGCTGGTTGCCGGAGTCGGCGAGGGCGAGAGCTTCCTCGCCTCGGCGATCCCCGCCTTCCTCGCCGAGACCAGGCGGGCGGTGACGATCGAAAACGACGAGGTGGTGACGATCGACGCCGCCGGGGTGCGGATAACCGACGCCGAGGGCAACCCGGTCGAGCGTAAGGCCGAGGATGTCGACTGGGACGAGGCCGCGGCCGAGAAGGCCGGATACGAGACCTTCATGCTGAAGGAGATCCACGAACAGGCCGACTCGGTCGCCGAAACGATCGCCGACCGCCTGCCCGGTGACGAGGGCGTGGATCTCTCCGAGGTTGAGCTCGAAGACGACTACCTGCGCGACCTGAAGCGGATCGTGATCGTCGCCTGCGGCACCTCCTACCACGCCGGCCAGGTCGGTCGCTACGCGATCGAAGAGTGGGCGCGGGTGCCGGTCGAAATGGACATCGCCTCCGAGTACCGCTACCGCAACCCGGTTGTCGGCCCGGGCGACCTCGTCATCGGCATCACCCAGTCGGGCGAGACCGCCGACACCCTGGCGGCGATGCGTCTCGCCCGCGAGCGCGGTGCGACGGTGCTGGCGATCACCAACATCATGGGCAGCCAGGCGACCCGCGACGCCGATGCCGTCCTCTACACCCGCAGCGGCATGGAGATCAGCGTCGCCGCGACCAAGACCTTCGTCGCCCAGGTCGCGGCGATGTATCTGCTGGGCCTGCGGCTGGCCGAGCTGCGGGGGACGCTGGCGCCCGAGCGGCTCGCCGAGCTGGTCGCCGAGATGAAGTCGCTGCCCTCGAAGATCGAGGCGACGCTGAGCGGTTGCGAGGAGCGCATCCGCAAGGTCTCCGCCGCCCACGCTGAGGAGCGGTTCTTCCTCTACCTCGGCCGACACATCGGCCTGCCGGTCTGCCTCGAGGGGGCACTGAAGCTGAAGGAGATCTCCTATATCCCGACCGACGCCTACGCGGCGGGCGAGATGAAGCACGGGCCGATCGCCCTGCTGGACGAGTCGACGCCGGTGGTCTGCGTGGCGACCGAGAGCCCGATCCTCGACAAGGTCCTCTCCAACGTCGAAGAGGTGCGGGCACGCGGCGCCCACACGATCGCGATCGTCACCGCGGGCGACGAGCGAGCCGGCGCGGTCGCCGAGCAGACGATCGAGGTCGCCGACACCGACTGGATCCTGCAGCCGATCCTGGCGATCCTGCCGTTGCAGTTGCTCGCCTACGACATCGCCCGCGCTCGCGGCCTCAACGTCGACCAGCCCCGCAATCTGGCCAAGACGGTCACCGTCGAGTAGCGGCGTATGTAGGATGCCGAGCCGCGTGACGTCTCGTCTACTCATCCCAGTGCTCGCTGTCGCCGCCACGATCGCTCTTCTCGTCGGCTGCGGAGGCGGCTCCTCGGGCTCCGACATCGCCGCGTTGGCGCCGCCCGGCGCGCCGGTGTTCGTCGAAGGCACCCTGCGGCCGGAAGGCGAACTGAAGTCCAACGTCGATGCGATCGCCAAGCAGGTGGCGGGCGTCGACAACCTCGGCGAATACGTCGTCGAAGAGCTCGAAGGCTCCGCGCGGAAGGACGGTGAACCATTCGACTACGCCAAGGAAGTCGAGCCCTGGCTCGGCGACCGCGCCGGTGTCTTCTTCGAGCGGCTCGAAGGCGAAGACCCCAGCGACGGCGGCGCGATCGTCGAATCGACCGACACCGGCGCGACCCAGGAATTCATCGACACCCAGGTCAAGGGCAGCAATGACCCCTACGACGCCGCTTCCTACGAAGGGGTCGACTATGAGGTCGGCGGCTCGGACGGCAACGCGATCGGCGTGGTCGGCGACTTCCTCGTCGTCGCCGAAGGCGAAAAGGTCTTCAGGGAAATCGTCGACGCCTCGAAGGGCGAAGCGCTGGCCGACGAAGACACGTTCGCCGAGGCGATCTCGGCAGCCTCCGACGGCAGCCTCGCCGACGTCTACGTCGACATCGGCGAGCTGATCGATCAGGGTGGGGGACAGATCGACCCGACCGCGCGTCAGATCCTGGGGAACGCCGGCATCGACCCGAGCGAAGCCACGGCGGTCGCCAGCATCGTGCCCGGCTCCGAACAGATCGCGGTCGAGCTCAGCAGCGACCTCGCCGGTGAGGAAGCGCCGACCGGCGACGCCTCCTCGCTGCTCGGTGAACTGCCGGGCAACGCCTTCGTCGGCTTCGCCGTCTCGGGCTTCGGCAAGCAGCTGCAGCAGGCGATCGACAGCCTCGACGCCGAAGGCATCCCCGACGCCGTGCCGCCGCACCAGCTGAAGAAGGGTTTGAAGCAGCTGGGCATCGACCTCGAAAGTGTGGCCGAATCGCTGCAAGACGCCGGTGTGTTTGCGGTTGGCGCCAACGAAAGCAGCCTCGGCGGCGGCCTGGTGCTCTCGACCAAGGGGTCCAAGGCGACCGAAACGATCGCCAACGTCGGCCTGCTTCTGCGCCAGGTCCACGTCGCCGGCGTCACCGCGCTGAGCGGCAGGTACAGCGGCTTCTCGGTGCGCAGCGACGAACTCGGCGACAAGCCGCTCGTCGTCGCGGCCAGGGAAGGCCGGGTGGCGATCGGCTACGGCCTGGCGCCGACGCTGAGCGTCCTGGCCAGCGAATCCGGCAAGGGCAAGACGCTCTCCGACAACCCCGCTTACGACGACGCCGTCGCCTCGCTCGGTGACACGCCTATCGGCGGCTTCGCCGACGGCCCGGGCGCCCTGCGCCTCGCCGACGCGCTCATCCCCAACTCCGACGAAGGCTTCGAAGAAGCGAAGAAGTACCTGAAGAGCATCCGCTTCCTCGCCCTCGGCAGCGCCAGCCAGGACGAACTGGCGACGGCGAAGCTGATCATCGGCCTGAAGTAGGTCGCGTCCTAGTCCAGGACGGGGCTAGGCTGGGGTCGTCATGGAGCCCTGGCTCGAACCCCTCTACGACGCTGACGGTATGCGGGCGGTCGATCGCTGGGCAATCGAGGATCAGGGAGTTCCGTCGCTGGAGCTGATGGAGGCGGCCGGGCGGGCGGTGGCCGAGACGGTTGGGGAGCTGGCTCTGGACGGACCGGTGCGGGTCGTCTGCGGAAAGGGCAACAACGCCGGCGACGGGCTGGTCGCGGCGCGCTACCTGGCCGAGGCGGGCTTCGAGGTCGAGGCGCTGTTGCTCTGGCCGGCGGAGGAGCTGAGCGGGGATGCGGCCGCCAACCTGGGGCGCTTCTCCGCTGAGCATGTCCGTGGCGACCTCGGACCACGCCTGGCCGACTCGGGCGCGATCGTCGACGCGATCTTCGGCACCGGTTTCGCCGGTGAGCCGCGTGAGCCGGCGCTTGGCGCGATCGCCGCGATCGCCGCCTGCAACGCCCCGGTCGTCGCCTGCGACATCGCCTCGGGGGTCGACGCCTCCAGCGGCGAGGTGGCCGGGGCCGCGGTCGAGGCCGACTTCACCGTCAGCTTCCACGCCGCCAAGCTCGGCCACCGGGTTGCCCCCGGCAAGAGGCACACGGGCGAGCTGCGGGTGGCGCCGATCGGAATTCCCGCGGGCGCGCCCGCGGGGCCCAAGGCAGGCACGATCGACGCCTCGGTGCTGACTCTGGCACCGCGCCGGGGACCGCGCTCGACCAAGTTCAGCTCCGGCCAGGTGACGATCGCAGGCGGCTCGCGCGGGCTGACCGGCGCGGTGCAGATGTCCTCGCTGGCGGCGATCCGTGCCGGCGCCGGCTACGCGACCGTCGCCGTGCCCGCCGACCTCGAGCAGATCTTCGAGGCCGGCCAGCCGGAGGTGATGTCGGTCGGCTGCCCTGGCGGTGACGGCTGTCTGGCACCGGCGTCATCCAGGTCCCTGTTGCGGGCCTTCGAGCACGCCGCCGCGGGGGTGCTCGGCCCCGGCCTGGGGCGGGATCCCGGCTCGGTCGAGTTGGCGCGGGAGGTAGTCCCCCGGATCGCCGCGCCGCTGGTGCTCGATGCCGACGGGCTCAATGCCTTTGCCGGCGAGCTCGGGTCGATCGCGGCGCGCGAGGCGCCGACCGTGCTCACTCCGCATGCGGGCGAGCTGGGGCGGCTGCTCGACCGCGACTCGGAAGAGATCGCCAGACACCGTCTCGCGGCGGCGCGCGAGGCGGCGGACGCGGCCGCGTCCGTGGTCGTGCTCAAGGGCGACGACACGATCGTCACCGACGGCGAGCGGTTCGCGGTCAACGCCATCTCGGCGCCGGCGCTCGCCACCGCCGGCACCGGTGACGTCCTCTCGGGGATCGCGGCGGCGATGCTCGCCCGCGGCCTCGAGCCCTTCGCCGCGGCCTGCGCCGCGGTTCTTGCCCATGCCCGCGCGGGCCGCGATGCGGCTGCCCGCATCGGCGCCGCCGAGTCGGTGATTGCCACCGACGTGATCGACTCGATCGCGGTGGGGATGCGTGCCGACTCCGCTGTCGAATAATCTCGCTTCCGCCGACGATGAAGACCGCCGCCGAGATCATGGACAGCTCAGTGCCGAACGTCTCACCCGACGCCGATGCCCGTAGCGCGATCGAGCTGCTGGCGAGCACCGACAAGGGGGCGATCCCGGTGGTCGATGAGGATCGCCGCGTGGTCGGCATCGTCAGCGAGTCCGACCTCGTCCTCAGTGAGGAGGAGTCCGACCTCCACCTGCCGCACTACCTCAACATCATGGGCGGGATCGTCTTTGTCGGTTCGATGAAGGGGTTCGAGAAGCGCCTCGACAAGGCCTTCGCCACCAAGGTCTCCGAGCTGATGACCGCCGACCCGGTGACCGTCAAGGACTATGCCGGCGCCGAGACGGTGGCGCGCCGGATCGCCGACGAGCATCACAATCATCTTCCCGTGGTCGACGAGGATGGCCGCCTCGTCGGCATGGTCACCCGGGCCGACGCGCTGGCCGCGCTCGTCGAGGAGTAGAGCGTGGCGCGGGCGGTGGCCCGGATCGACCTCGGTGCGGTGCGCGACAACTGTGCCCGGCTGAAGTCCGAGCTGGGCGACGCCGAGCTGTGCGCCGTGGTCAAGGCCGATGGCTACGGCCACGGCGCGGAGCCCTGTGCCGAGGCCGCCCTGGCGGGCGGCGCGACCCGCCTGGCGGTGGCGACCGCCGCGGAGGCCGAGCGGATCGGCCGCCGCCTGGCCCACGTGCCGCTGCTGACGATGGGGGCGCTGACGGTGGAGGAGCTCGACACCGTGCTCGAGGCCGGCTCCGAGATAGCGGTCTGGCGGCGCGCCTTCCTCGATCTCGTCGCCGCGCGCGCGCAGGCTCACGGCCGCCCAGCCCACGTTCACGTCAAGTTCGACAGCGGCATGGGTCGGTTGGGCAACCCGGACCCCGGCGAGGTCCTGGGGCTCCTGCGCGCCTGCGCGGAGAGCCCCGACCTCGAGCCGGCTGGCGTCTGGACTCACTTCGCCACCGCCGATGAACCGGACTCCGACGCCGGCTTCTTCGACGAGCAGCTCGATCGCTTCGCCTCGGTCGCTGTGGCGGCTCGGAGGGAGATCCCCGCGATCCTCGTCCACGCCGCCAACAGCGCCGCGGTCTTCCGCGAGCGGCGGGCCCACTTCGACATGGCGCGCTGCGGCGTGGCGGTCTACGGCCTCGACCCCTTCCAGGGCGACCCGGCCGAGCGCGGCCTGCGCCCGGCACTGTCCCTGCATTCCTACGTCGCCGACGTAAAGGCCTTCGCGGTGGGTGACAGCGCGGGCTATGGCCGCACCTGGAAAGCCGGGCGCGATACCTGCGTCGGCGTGCTGCCGCTCGGTTACGGCGACGGCGTCCGCCGCGGACTCTCCAACGATGCCGAGGTGCTGATCGACGGCCGCCGCTACCCGCTCGTCGGCACGGTCTCGATGGACAACGTCACGGTCGACCTCGGTCCCGGGACCGAGGTCGAACCCGGCGCCGAGGCGGTGCTGATCGGCTCGCAGGGAGAGGAGGCGATCCTCGCCGAGGACCTCGCACGGCGCGTGGGGACGATCAACTACGAGATCACCTGCGGCATCTCGGCCCGCGTTCCCAGGGTGGAGGGGTGAGCCTCTCCGAGAGCCTTGACGCCTCGCCGCTGGTCGGTCTCGCCCGGCGGGCGCTGCGCGACGTGGGCGACGTCTGGATCGCCGGTGGCGCCGTGCGCGATGCGGTGCTCGGGCGTCAGGTAACCGATCTCGATCTGGCCGTCGGAGGCGATCCCGAAGGGGTGACCAAGCGGATCGCCGAAGCCGGCGACGGACACGCCTTCGAGCTCTCGGCAGAGTTCGCCACCTGGCGGGCCGTCGCCCGCGATCGCTCCTGGCAGGTGGACTCCACGGCGCTGCGCGGCGCGACGATCGAGGCCGACCTGGCGGCACGCGACTTCACTCTCGGCGCGATCGCCGTCCCGCTCTCCGGCGGCGAGCCAGTCGATCCATTCGATGGCATCGGCGACCTCGGGCGTCGCCGGTTGCGCGTGGTCGGCGAGAACAGCTTCCGCGACGATCCGCTGCGCCTGCTGCGCGCCGCTCGCCTTGCCGTCGACCTCGGTTTCGAGGTCGATCCCGAGACGACCGCGCTGGCACGGTCGCAGGCCGCGATGGCCGCCGAGCCGGCGGGAGAGCGTCAGCTCGCCGAGCTGCGCCGGCTGCTCGGCGGCCCCGACCCGCTGCGCGGACTCGGGCTTCTCGATCAGCTCGGCCTCACGGCTGTGGTTTTGCCGGAGGTCGACGCTCTGCGCGGGGTCGAGCAGGGCCCCAACCACCACCTCGACGTGCTCGGTCATACCCTCGCCGTGCTCGAGCGCACGCTCGAGGTCGAGGATGACCTGGAGCGCTTCGCCGGCGAGCGGGCCGAGGAAGCGCGCGAGCTGCTCGCCGAGCCGCTCGCCGACGAGATGAGCCGCGGCACTGCGCTTCGCTTTGGCGCCCTCCTGCACGACATCGCCAAGCCGGCGACGCGCGCCGAGGGCGATGGCTACGTCACCTTCGTCGGCCACGACAGCGTCGGCGCCGAGGTCATCGGCCGGATCTGCCGGCGCCTGCGCGCCAGCGGCAAGCTCACCCACCACCTGCAGGCGCTCACTCTGCACCACCTGCGGCTCGGCTTCCTCGTCCACGAGGCGCCGCTGCCGCCACGGCGGGTGCACGAATACCTGCGGGCGACCCAGCCGGTGGCCGCCGACGTCACCCTGCTGACGGTCGCCGACAGGCTCTCGGCCCGCGGCGGCGGCCCCTTCGCCACCGAGGAGGCGATCGAGGCTCACCTCGACCTCGCCCGCCAGATGCTCGCCGCGGCGCTCGACTGGCACCGCGACGGCCCCCCGGTGCCGCTGCTGCGCGGTGACGAGCTGGCCGCGGAGCTGGGAATCTCACCCGGTCCGGAGCTGGGCGACCTGCTGGCGGAGCTCGAGGCCGCTCAGTACGCGGGCGAGGTGGCCGACCGTCAAGCCGCGATCGAGTACCTGCGCCGTAAAAGGTGAAGCGCGACTGTCATCTCTTCAGATACGCTGCCGCCGCATGGGCAAAGAGGAGAAGATCGAGATGGAGGGCGAGATCACCGAGGCCCTCCCCAACACGATGTTCCGGGTCAAACTCGACAACGGGCACGATGTGCTCGGCCACATCTCGGGCAAGATGCGCCGCCACTACATCCGAATCCTCCCGGGCGACCGCGTCAAGATCGAGTTATCACCGTATGACCTCGACCGAGGTCGGATCACCTACCGCTATAAATAGCTTCGCTCCGCGGCCGGATCTGGATCGGCAAGCTCGGCTATGAGGGCCGACCAGGCGAAGTCCCTTGCGCCCAGCCCTTTCCCGTTGCGCGGGTCGTAGTACTCGCGCAGGCCTTCGCGCTCCACTGCGCCGATCAGGCCGGCGGCCATGCGCTCGGCCTCGTCGCGGTAGCCCAAGCGGCGCAGGCCGAGCCAGCAGAGCCAGGCCGTGTTGACCCAGGTCGGGCCGCGCCAGTAGCGGCGGATCGGGCCGCGGCCGCCCCCGGGTTCGTAGCTGGGCTCGCAGGCGGCGACCGAGGGGGGCGCCACGGGGGTGAGGAACTCGCGCGCGTCGAGCAGGTGCTCCTCGACCAAGCGGCGGCCGATCGCCTCGGGCAGGTCGGGCAGCGCCAGTGGCACGAGCGCCGCGCAGGTGACCACGCCCGGCCGCGTGCCGCCCGGCTGGACCTCGTCGAGGAAGAGGCCGCTGCGCTCGTCCCAGAGCCGATCGACCAGAGCCGGCGTGGCCGACGGACGCCCCAGCGCCTGCAGCGAGAGTGACCAGAGCACGTTGACGAGCACCTCGCAGAGGACCGGGCCGCCGTCGTCGCGGATGCGGCGGGCGCCGAAACCGCGCCGCCGGTTGGCGGCGACGAGGAATGGGAATCCGAGGCGGCCGTTTGCGCGCCACCCCCAGACCGGGTCGAACTTGGGCGAGGCGTCGAGACCCGACTCGTCGGGTTGCACGATCCAGAGCAGGCCGTCGCCGTCGAGGTCGCGGGTGCGCGCGAGCCAGTCCATCTGTGCGCCGATCCTGGGTTCCTCAGCCGGGTCGCCGACGGCGATCCGCCAGGCCCAGGCGAGCAGCGGCGGCTGGATCGTCTCGGTCTGGAACGAGTCGCGCGAAGCGACGTTGTAGAAGGCGTAGCGGCGGAGGGACACCTGGCGGTCCCAGAAGATCGTGTGGCCGATGAAGCCGTCGGCCCGTTGCGCCGCCAGCAGGGTCTCGAGCTCCCTGCGGGCGCGCTCGCGCTCGAAGCGCCGCCAGCAGATCGCGGCGAAGCAGGAGTCCCAGTACCACTGCCACGGATAGCGCCCCGGGCTCGGCCGCGTGTAGGCGAAGCGGGTTCCCTCGCGCGAGCCCTCGATCCAGTTACCCCGCAGCACCTCCTCGACGGCCGATGGGCCGGAAAGGGGAGCCGGAGTCCGCTTTTCGGCCCGTCGGCGGGGGTTCACGTGCCGGTGCGGCGCATTTCGCGCAGGGCGAGCGTGCCGAGGACGGCGAGGAGGCCGGCGAGGGCGAGGATGCCGGGCCAGGTATCGGCCCAGGTGACGCCGCCGACGAATCCCTGGCGCGCCGCTTCGATCACCTGAGTGACCGGGTTGACGCGGGCGATCTTCTCGAGCCAGCCCTGCAGCAGCGCCAGCGGAGCGTAGGCGGTGGTGGTCAGGATCAACGCCATCATCCCCGCCTGCATCAGCGGCGCCGCCGACTGGCTCTTGAAACGCAATGCCAGCATCGAGCCCCAGCAGGCGGCGACAGCGGCCATCGCCGCGACCATGAGGTAGGTGACGAGCAGGCCGTCGATGCCAGGCCAGCCGGCGCCCAACGCCAGGGCGATCGCCAGGACGAAGGTGGCCGGGATCAGCGCCCGGGCGCTGGCGGCGAGCACCGTGCCGGCGAGCAGGACCCAGCGGGGTGCGGGGGAGACGAGCAGGCGATCGAGCCAGCCCTGCTCGATGTCGCGGGCGAGGTTGACCCCCGCGGCGGCGCCGGTGAAGCCGGCCCCCTGGAGCATGCTGACCGGGACGATGAAGCTCTCATACGTCCCGGTTTCGAAGCCTTCCAGCTGGGTCAGCGCTCCGAAGACGCCGTTGAGGCCGAGGAAGAAGATCGTCGGCGCCAACACACCGGGGATCGCCGCTCCCGGCACCCGCAGCAGCTCGTTCTTGGCCCGGGCCATCAGCGCTCCGATCGTCGCCAGGTTGGCGCGCCAGGCCGGGATCGCCGCGGTCGCCTCCATCAGCCCACCCTCAATCGGTGGCGCAGTGCGCGTGCGCTGAGCACCAGGCCGAGGACGACGATTCCCGCGATCGCCAGCAGCGCGTCGGCCGTGTCGGTGGCGTCGATGCCGGAGATGATCGGCTCGCGCACGCCTTCGACGATGAAGCTGAGCGGGTTGTATTCGGCGATCGTCCGCGCCGGCTCGATCATCAGATCGACCGGGAAGAAGGCCGAGGAGATGAAGAGAACGACGAGGACCAGCGGAAAGAGGCCCTGGACGACGCTGGCGCTGCCGGTGCGCAGGGCGATCGCGGCGCCGATCCCGCCGACCGCCATCGCGGTCGCCGTGACCAGGAAGATCGCCAGCAGCGCTCCCGGTACGCCACCCTCGATCACGGCGCCGAAGACCAACCCGATGGCGAGGAACCAGAGCGAGGCGAAGAGGCCCAGCGCGGCGGTGCCGGCGAGCCGGCCGAGGACGATCGTGTAGCGCGAGATCGGCGCCGCGAAGAGGCGGTCGGTGAAGCCCATCTCGATGTCGACGGCCAGCGCGATGCCGCCGCTGTTGCCGGCCAGCATCAGCGACTGCATCATCGCCCCGGCGAGCATGAACTGGAGGAAGCTCTGTACCGGCGGGAACCCGGGCAGGTTCACGGCGCTGCCGGCGCCGCCGGTCTGGATCGCCAAGAGGATGGTCGGGAAGACGACGATCGGCGCCATCAATTGCGGCCGGCGGAAGGTCTGGCGGATCGAGCGCAGGCCGAGCGCCCTGACGACCCGCAGGTTCGTCGCCAGATCGCTCAAGCTGGAACCGCCTCCTCGTCGCTCTCATCCTCGTCTTGGGCGAGGTGATAGCCGGTCTTGGCGACGAAGACGTCGTCGAGGCTGGGGTGGACCAGCTCCAGCGAGCCGACCTCGATGCCGGCCTCGTCGAGCGCGCGCACGACCCGGGGGATGTCGCCGGCACCGTTCTCCACCTCGACCAGGACGGTCCTGGCGTCGACCGGCGGCAGCAGTGGTCCGATATGGCCGCAGATCTCCTCCGCCTCGGCGATCGATCCCTCCTCCAATTGCAGGCGGATATGGGGGTTGCCGATCTCTTCCTTGAGTGAGGACGGCGTGCCTTCGGCGACGATCCTGCCGCTGTCGATG
>JASLJO010000212.1 GCA_030152505.1 Solirubrobacterales bacterium
CCGGATCGCCGGGCCCCGGTATGGCACGGCGATCGTCTCGGCGGACGGGTCCTCTGTCCGTGGGTCGCCCGGAGCCGGGGGACTGCGGGAATGGCAACGCCTCCTCGTCGCCCAGGTTCTTCCGTTCGCCGCGGTCCTCCACGGACTCGAGGTCCTGCACGCGAGTGCTGTCGTGCTCGGAGGAGAGGCGGTCGCCATTCTCGGGCCCTCCGGCGCCGGCAAGACGTCGCTCGCGGTCGCGCTCAGCCGACTCGGCGCTGACTTCCTCGCCGACGACGTCCTCGCGGTCTCGCCTGAAGACGGGCGGCTGCTCGGCCATCCGGGGCCCGCGATCGCCGGGATCAGCAGCGAGGAGGTCGAGCGCCTGCGGCGATGCAACGGCCTCGATCCAGAACGACTCCTCGGCGAGAGCCCTCGGGAGGCGATGGTCCGCATGACCCCGTGGCCATCGCCGGTTCCGCTGACGACGATCTTCGTCCTCGAGCGCCGCGCCACGGCTCCGCCGCAACCGCATTTCGAGCCCGTCGTCTCACCGACGGCGCTGCTTTCGGCGACGTTCAACCTGCTGCTCCTGGATCCGCGGCGATTGACGACGCTGCTGGATGCCTGCGCCGTCGCCTCGCACGGGCGCGTCGAGCGCGTGGCGGTCGGTCCGGAGACCGATGCCTCGTCCCTCGCCCGGCAGCTCGCAACCCGGGTCGGGGCCGATCGATGAGTCGGCAGCTGACGGGAACCTACGATCCCGCCGGCCGGGAGATCGAGAACGGTCCCCTCTGCCTCTCCTACACGGGACCCCCGGCCGCCCCCGGCCCCCTTCTCTGCCTGTTCGACGGTCATCTCGACAATCCGGAGGAGATCGCGGCCGAGCTCGGCGGTGAAACCGTTGCCGCGCTCGCGGACCATATGGCTGAGAGCCTGCTGGCAGAGGGGTACCGGCGCTGGGGACCGGACCTGCCGGCGAGGATGCGCGGCGATTTCTTCCTCGTCGTCTGGGATGGAGAACGGCGCACCGGCATGATCGCCCGCGATCAGCTGGGCGTGAGGCCCGCCTATATCCAGCGGACGGGCGACGTCCTGCGTTTTTCCACTGAGCTGCAGTCGCTGCTCGACCTGCTGCCGCGACGGCCGCAACCCGACGGGGCGAGCGTCGCTCACTGGATCACGGCGAGCAGCCGGCCGGGGACGCAGACGCTCTATAAGGGGGTGCACCGCCTCGGTCCCGGCGAGATGGTGCTCCTCGACGGCCCCGCGCACCGCTTGGTGCGCTACTGGCAACCAGGCTACGAGGAGCCCCTCGATCTCCCTGCCTCCGAGTTGGCGGAGTGCATCCGTGAGGCCCTTCGCGTGGCGGTGAGCCGCCGCGTTGCCCGGGGGGCGCCGACCGCGGTCCTGCTCAGCGGCGGGCTCGACTCGTCCTCGGTCGCCGCGATGGCCGCGGAGCTGGACGGGACCGACGTCCGAGCCTGCTCCGCGACGTTCCCCGATCACCCCGCCGCCGACGAGACCGAGCTGATCGCCGAGCTGCGCGGGAGCCTGGCGCTGCGCGGGCCGGTCGCCGAGGTGGGGGCCGGCGGTCTGCTCGGCAGCGCCGTCGAGTACCTCGCCGCCTGGGGCGCCCCCCTGCTGGGCTGGGGAGACTTTTGGACCCTGCCCCTGATGCGGGCCGCGGCGCGGGAAGGGGCGACTCACGTGCTCGGGGGCGACGGCGGAGACGAGCTCTTCGGGCCGCGGCAGAATCTGATCGCCGACACGCTCCGGGGCGGACACCCGCTGCGTGCGATCTCCCTCGCTGGAGACCTTCCGGGCGCGGGCCCCCATGTACCCCGCCGGCAGGTCGCCTCGCTGCTCTTCTCGCAACTGCTGACCGCACTGCCGCGGTCGCCGCACCGGCGCCTCGAAGAGCGGCTCGAGGAGCGCAGGCAGCCTCGCTGGCTCCGCCAGAGCGCCAGGCGGGACCTCGCCGAGTCCGATGACCTGCTGGCCTGGAAGCGATTGCCGGGTCCGCTCTGGTGGGCGGAGGTCGCCGACGGCATCGCCAACGGGTTGGACCAGGCGGGGGTCTTCGAGCACCAGAGTCGGCGCGCCGTCCTCGCCGGGCTCGAGGCACGCCATCCGCTGCTCGACCTCGACCTGGTGACCCTCTGCCTGCGTCAACCGCCGGCGGCGACCCTCGACCGTCGCTTCAACCGCCCGGTCCTGCGGCAGAGCGTCGCCGGGCTGGTCCCCGACTCGGTGCGGCTGCGGCCGGCGAAGGCCCGGTTCGAGTCGCTCGTCGTCAGCTGCCTCACCGGGCCTGACATGCCCGCCGTCCGAGCCCTCCTGCTCGACCCCGGGGCCGAGATCCGCGCTTTCACCGACCAGGTGGAGATGCGGCGGCAGTTGTTCGAAGGGTATGGCGGAGTCGCCTTCGGCTCGTTCCGCTGGATGTGGTTCGTGTGGCGGCTGGTCACGGCGGAGCTGTGGCTCCGATTCGAGCGGTCGCCGCACACCGAACCATCGCAAATCGCCATGAGAAGCCTGCCTCAGGCGACGATCGCCTGACAGTTGCCTGCAACTTTTTTCAATCTTGACCTTATGAGCCAGAGCATCGAAGATCCACACAACTTGATTGAGAGATCTCAATCGGAAAAGGAGTTTGCCCTGATGAATCAAGGTGCCATAACGGCCTACCAGACGCCCACCGTCGTCGACTACGGGGATCTGCAGGAACTGACTGCTGCATGCCTCGGTGGTAGCGGCGGAGACGCAGGCTATGCCGGGCACGTCGGCGGTTACACCGTCGGTCCGAGCAATCCTGCGGCGGGCTGTAAATCGAACCCGTAGCAGCAGCTCGGGTTCGAGCTTCACAGTAAGTACCAAGCAACCTGCACGACCGGCGATCAGGGCATCGCCGGTCGTGTGTGCTTTCTCTCACTCGTCACATGCGACGAGTGACGTTTGCGAGTGATGTCAACGTCTCGTCTTCGGCGCGCGTAAGTGTCACTAGTTAAAATATAGGTACAGCCCAAAAGAATCGGGGGCGTGACCGCGTTGGCCGCGGCATGACGAGCACGATCGAGAGCGTCGCCCCCCCGCTTTTGTCGCTGGCGTCCCCGGATGCGTCGGCGGCGGTGGTGGTCGGGCCCGGATCGCAGGCGTATGCCGTTGCCGAGATCCTCCAGAGCAATGGATGCGAGGTCGCCATCCACGATGAGGTCGGCGATCTCGCCATGGACGAGAGGGACTTCGCGCTGGTCGTCCTCGTCGAAGGAAAGCTCGTCGAGGCCGTGCGTGACCTGAAGCTGCTCGGCCCCAGCGAGGAGCGCCCACCGACGATCGTCGTATGCGAAGCGATCAAGCCGGGGGAAGTGCGACTCGCTCTGAGCGCGGGGACGACGGGAGTGGTGCTTGCGGGTTCACTCGCGTCGAGCCTCGTCCCGTGCGTCGCCGCGGTGGTGGCCGGGCAGGTCTGCGTGCCGATGTCACAGGCCCGGCAGGTGGACGCAGCCTCTCTGTCCCCCCGGGAGAAGCAGATCCTCGGCCTCGTCGTGATGGGATACATGAACGCCGAGATCGCCGATCGCCTCGTCGTCGCCGAAAGCACGGTCAAGAGCCACCTCTCTTCGGCATTCTCGAAACTCGGAGTCAGGTCGCGGCACGAGGCCGTGGACCTGATCCTCGATTCCGAGCGCGGACTGGGCATGGGAATCCTCAGCCTGGGCGGCGAGCCGATCGAGGCGGTCGAGAGCGCATCTGGATGACCGGTCAACTCGGCACGCGCAGCGAGCTGCAAGCAGCGCCGTCCGAGCCGGATTCCGATTACACGGTCGCTCAGCGCAGCTGGTTGAAGCTGCCGTCGCTCGAGGACGCTGCGCAGGCGACCGACGCTCGTGGGACGGGCTTTCACTTCGGCGACCAGCTGATCCGCCGCTCCCTCCTGGTCGCGGACGTCGTCGCCTTCTCACTGACGATCGTGGTGATCTCCCTTGTCTCGGGCCGGCCGCTGCAGGTGACGTGGGTCGGAGTGTTCGGCCTGCTCGCGCTCTGCCTCGGCGCCAAGGTCTTCGGCCTCTACGACCGCGATGAGGCGTTGTTGCGCAAGACGACGCTGGACGAGGCGCCCAAGCTCTTCCAGGTGGCGACACTGGGCGCTCTCTGCACCTGGCTTGCGGGCGGGTTCGTGGTCGCCGGCTCGACGCTGAGTCGCGGTGAGGCGCTGCTGCTCTGGTCGCTGCTCAGCATCTTCCTCGTCATCGCCCGCGCCACGGCGCGCCTGCTTGCGCTCCGGGCCGCACCCTCCGAACGCTGCCTCTTCATCGGCGACAGCAGCGCCGTGAAGACCATTCGCGCCAAGTTCGCCGATCACCATGGCATCAAAGCGCAGTTGGTGGCGCATCTCGACCCCGGCGACGTCGCGGAATGGTCGGCTGACGCGCTCTCGGCACCACGGCTGTCCGAGGTCCACGAGCTGGCGCGCTCGCTCGACATCCAGCGGGCGATCATCGCCTCCGACTGTGTCGATTCGGACGAGATGCCGGACCTGATCTGCACCCTGAAGGCAGTGGGGGTGAAGGTCAGCGTGCTGCCCCGCCTACTCGAGGTGGTCGGCTCCTCGGTCGAGTTCGACGACCTCCATGGAGTCACGGTGATGGGAGTGAAACGCTTCGCGCTCACCCGCTCCTCGACTCGGGTGAAGCGAGGGGCCGACCTGGTGGCGACGGTGATCGGGCTGGTCGCGGTGGCACCCCTGTTCGCCGCCATCTCGATCGCGATCAAGCTCGACAGCCGCGGCCCGGTGTTCTTCCGACAGCGGCGGGTGGGCCGGCACGGTGAGCACTTCGAGGTTCTCAAGTTCCGCACCATGGTCGACGGCGCCGACGCGATGAAGGAGTCCCTGCGCGACCGCAACGAAGCGCAGGACGGCCTTTTCAAGATCGCCGACGACCCGCGCATCACCCGCGTCGGCCGCCTCCTGCGCCAAACGGCCCTCGACGAGCTCCCTCAGCTGATCAACATCCTCAAGGGGGAGATGAGCCTGGTCGGGCCGCGCCCTCTGGTGATCGACGAGGACGAGCGCGTCACCGGCTGGTATCGCAGGCGGCTCGAGTTGACGCCCGGCATGACCGGACCGTGGCAGATCCTCGGGCCCGCCCGCGTGCCGCTGCGCGAAATGGGGGCGATCGACTACCTGTACGTGGCGAACTGGTCGCTGTGGGGTGACCTCAAGATCCTCTTGCGGACCGTCCCCCACGTGCTGGCCCGGCGCGGGCTCTGAGATGAGCGCCGCAAGGCCTCTTCCGCGTCGCTGTGCGCGGCCATCCGACAGGCGGCGAGGACGACTGTCAGCGCGAGAAGCCAGAAGGCCCCGATCAGCAGGAGAACCACGGTCATCGGATCGAACATGGAAACCTCGCCTCCGTAGCGATGTCTAACACTCCCTCACGTATCGGACGTGGCGCAGGGTCGCTTGAGCGCGGCGTCCCCGGGACGCGACTCGGGTTCGGCTGCGCCGGGTTGATGCGCCTGCCTTCGCGCCGTCGGCGACAGCAGCTACTGGGCGAGGCCTTCGAGCAGGGCATCGCCCACTTCGACACCGCCCGCATGTACGGGCTCGGCATGGCGGAGGCAGAGCTCGGGCGCTTCGCGCGGGGTCGCAGGGACGAGATCACCATCGCCACCAAGTTCGGGATCGAGCCCGGCGCTCCTCGTCTCGCACGATTGCAGGCGCCGGCGCGTGCGGCCGTCGCCCGGGTGCCCGCGCTGCGGGCCGCGCTCAAGCGGGGAGGCGGACGTCCCCGCGAGCCGCGGCGCTACGACGCCCCCGCCGCCCGGAGGAGCCTCGAGACGAGCCTGCGGGAGCTGGGGACCGACCACGTCGACTGCTTCTTCGTCCACGATCCCGCCCCGGGAGACCTGGTCGACCTGGAGGGTCTCGCGGAGCTGTGCGGCGAACTCGAGCAGAGAGGGTTGGTTCGCGCCTGGGGCATTTCCGGAGATCCGGATCCGTGCGTCCCATTGGCCGCCGCCGTCGACGTGCTCCAGGTCCGCGATGAGATCTTCGCGCCGACTCACCCCGGTGCGGCGATCGCTCCGCGCACGATCAGCTTCGGCGTGCTCGGCCGGCCCCTGGCGAGGATCCAGGGGCACCTCGCCTCCTCCCCGGAGCGCCGCGCGCGCTGGCAGTCGGAGGTGGGGCGCGATTGCGGTCGCCCCGAGGCGCTGGCCTCGTTGCTCCTGCAGGACGCGCTCGAGCGCAACCGCGAGGGGACGGTGTTGTTCGCGACCACCCGGCGCGAGCGGATCGGGCCCGCGATCGCCGCCGCGGAAGCGGTCTCCCGCGACGAGGCGGCGCTGCGGGCCTTTCGGGCCCGTGTCCTCGAGGAGCTCGGCGGGAAGGAGCCTGCCCTTGCCTGAGGCGACGATCAGCGCCGACGTCGCCGTCGTCGGCGCCGGGCCTGCGGGCATCGTCGTCGGCCTGGGATTGGCCAGAGCCGGGCATCGGGTGGTCCTGCTGGAGAGCGGGGGCGTGCGCTACGACGCCGAGACGCAGCGTCTCGGCGACGCCGTCGGCGAAGACCCCCTCCACGTTGAAGCGGAGCTGGCGATGCGCCGGCAGCTCGGCGGCTCCTCCAATCTCTGGGGCGGTCGCTGCGTCCCCTTCGATCCGATCGACTTCGAGCCGCGGCCGATCGTCGGCGATGCGCGATGGCCGGTCGCCTACGAGGAGGTCGCGCCCTATCTGCAGCCCGCCTGCGACTGGTGCCGTTGCGGCGAGGCGGTCTTCGACGCGACGCGGGTGCCGGAGTTGGCAGGACGCTCGATCGTGCCCGGCTTCATCGATGGCGACGTGCGCGCGACCGAGCTCGAGCGCTGGTCGCTGCCGACCAACTTCGGCCGCGTCTACCGTGCCGAGCTCGAACGGTCGCGGTCGCTGCGCCTCGAGTCCGGCCTCACCTGCACGGAGATCGTGCCCTGCGCCGAGCGTGGGGAGGACGGGCGCCGCAGGGTCGACCACCTCGTGGCCCGGCGCAAGGGCGGCGGCACCGTCGAGGTACGAGCCCGCCGCTACGTGATCGCCGCCGGCGGGCTCGGTTCGACCAGGCTGCTCTTCGCCTCCACCGGCTGCGACCCCGACGGGATCGGCAACCATTCGGGGCACCTCGGCCGTTGGTACATGGCCCACGTCGAGGTGCGGGTCGGCCGCGCCGTCTTCGACACCCCGCCCGGGCAGACGATCTACGGGCATGAGCGCGACCCCGACGGCGTCTACGTGCGTCGCCGCTTCACCCTCAGCCCCGACCTGCAGCGAAGGGAGCGCCTGCCCAACGTCGCGCTCTGGCTGGTCAATCCCGAGATCGGCGATGCCGCCCACGGCAGCGGCATCCTCTCCTTCGTCTATCTGCTGCTGGCCTCGCCGCTCGGCCGCTACTGCGTCGCCGAGGGGATCCGCCAAGCCCACGTGAAGACCACTCGGCCGGCAACCGTGCGGGCGCACCTGCGCAACGTCCTCCGTGACCTCGGTCCAGCGACGGTCTTCGCCCTCTCCTTCGGCTACCGCCGCTTCCTTCGCCGCGGTCGCAAGGTCCCCGGCTTCTTCGTCCCCAGCGCCGCCAACGAGTACCCACTGCTGTACCACGGCGAGCACCTGCCCCACCGGCAGAGCTTCGTCGAGCCGACCGATCGGCTCGACGCCTACGGGATGCCCCGCCTGCGCACCCACCTCCACTTCGGCGATGAGGATGTACGCAACGTCCTCCGCGTCCACCGGGAGCTTGACCGCTGTCTTCGCCGTCAGGGGCTCGGACGGGTCGAGATGCTCCACGATGACGTCGAGGCGGCGATCCGCGATCAGCTCTTCGGCGGCTACCACCAGGCCGGCACCGCGCGGATGTCGGCCCACCCCGAGGACGGCGTCGTCGACGGCAACCTCGCGGTCCACGGCTTCGAGGACCTCTACGTCGCCAGTAGCGCCACCTTCCCGACCTCGAGTCAGGCCAACTCGACCTTCATGCTCGTCGCCTTCGCCGCCCGCCTCGCCGACCAACTGGCGAGTGAGCTCGAGCGGTCCCCGGCGTCCGCCGGGGCCGTCACCGCCTAGAACCGAACCGTGGTTCTCAGGTCGGCGGCGCCGCCGACGTCTGGTCCGTCAGCCGCTTGCCGGAGACCTGCGCCATCAGCCCGAGGAAGAAGGGGAGGCCCTCGACCAGGTAGCGGCGGCCGAGCCGGCGCGGCTCCTGGCTGAGCCGGTACAGCCACTCGAAGCCTGTGCGCTGCACCCAGGCCGGGGCGCGGCGGACGTCGCCGGTGACGAAGCTGAAGGAGACCCCGACGCCGACCAACCAGGCGCTCGGGACGGCGAGTCGCAACGCCTCCATCACCGCGAGCTGCTTGCCCAGAGGGAGCCCGATGTAGATGATGTCGGGGCGAGCGAGACGCACCCTGCGCAGCAGCTCGGCGACCTCGTCGGCTGAGCGCTCGAAGCCGATCGGCGGGCAGTGGGTTCCCGCGATCCGCAGGCCTCGGTACCTGTCGCAGAGCTCGTCCGCGGCGGTCTCCGCCGTCCCGGGCGAGCCGCCGAGGAGGTAGACGGCCTGCCCGTGTCTCGCCGCCGCGTCGGAGAGCGACCAGATCAGGTCCGAGCCGGCGATCCGCGCGGGCAGCGGCGTCCCCTGCAGGCGGCTTGCCCAGACGAGCGGCATGCCGTCGGCGACGACCAGCTCGCAGCGCTGGAACGCCCGCCTGATCGCAGGTGAGCGACGGTAGGCGCGCAGGTGCTGGAGGTTCGGGGTGAGCACGCAGCCTCCGCCAACCGACTCGACGATTCGCCGCACGGCCTCCTGCGGCGAGAGCGCGTCGACGCGCATGTCGAGGATCTCGACCGAGGTTTTCGTCAGCTCGGCAGGCATTTCCTCGCGTAGAGCGCTTGCAGTTGGGCCGCCGACGATTCGGCGTCGAATCCCCGGATCACAGCTTCGCGGCCGTTGCGGCCGAGCCTTCGCCGCAGTTCGGCGTCTTCGAGCAGATGCGACAGCGAGCCGGCGACCTCGTCGACGCGACCGGGCGCGACGAGGACGCCGCTATGGCCGTCCACGACCAGCTCGGGGATGCCCGCGATCCTCGTCGTGACCACCGGCACTCCCATCGCCATCGCCTCCATCAGGACGACCGGCACGCCCTCGGCGAAGCTCGGCAGGCAGAAGACCGCGGCCCGTTCGTAGAGATCTCGGAGCTCCCCCTGACCGACGGCGCCGAGGAAGGCGACCCGTTCGGCGATCCCGAGCCGCGCGGCGATGCGTTCGAGCTCCGGCCGCAGGCTTCCCTCTCCGGCGAGGGCCAGCTCGAACTCGATGCCTCGGGCCGCGAGCTCGGCTACCGCTTCCAGCAATACCGCCTGGCCCTTCTCGGGGACGAGGCGACCGATGTAGAGGACGGTCGGGGCGTGCCCTGAGCCGTTCGACCCCGCCCCGTTGTGCCCGGCGCCGTTCTGCTCTGCCCGGCGCGTGAACTGCTCGACCGGGATGCCGACGTGGATGACGTGCAGGCGGTCCCAGGTGTCCGGATCGGTCAGCCCCATCAGCTGACTGCGGGCGAAGTCGCTGATGCAGACCACGAAACGGGCGCTGCGGACCTTCTCCGTGAGGCGGAAGTGGCGCAGATCGTAGAACTCGGTGGGGCCGTGCATGGTGAAGCTCCAGCCCCACGGCCGCGACGGCTCGACCGCCGAGCCGATCTCGGCGGCGAGCATGGCGATGTCGGCGGCGGCGTTGGCGAGGTGGACGTGGATGTGACGGATGCCGCGCTTGCGGCACTCGTTCCAGAGCACGACCGACTCGACGAAGTAGAAGAGCTGCCAGAGCCGGCCGCGCAGCCCCGGCGGCGCCAGCCTCAGCGCCAGCCGCAGGTTGTCGACGTAGGCCCGGGGAGACCGCAGTGCCAACCTGAGCTGCGCCCACAGCTGTCGCCGGCGAAAGGGCAGGATCGTGATCGTCGTCTTCGCCGCGGCGCGGTCCCTCGCGGACAGCAGCTGGTCGGTCGACGTCGGTCGGATCGAGAAGGTGGTGATCCGGGTCCCCAGCCGGCGCAGCGCTTCGACCTCGCGCAGGATGAAGGTGTGCGAGATCGCCGGGTAGGCGGAGCAGAGATAGGCGATGTTCATGCGGCCCGCTCCCTGGCCTTGGCCGACGGCGCTCCCCGCTCGGTCCTCACCCAGGCCGTTGGACCTCTGCCGCCGATCAGCCGCCCATAGAGGCCGATCTTGCTTGCCATCAGCGCCGGAGCAGAGAGCAGGGCACGGTAGACATGCGACGGCGCACCGACCAGGCGCAGGCCGCCGAGCACGAACGTCGCCTGCGCGAGGGCGGTCAGGATCGAGAGCCCGAGCAGGCGGCGTGAGCGGAGCAGGAGGCCGGCGCCGATGCTGCCGACGCTGCCCATTGCGATCACCGACTGCGGCGGGACCAGGCACTCGAGGCCCGCATGCAGTCGGCCCACGTCTCCCCTCGCCAGGCCGGAGAGAAGCAGGCGCCCGCTCCAGCGGCGGATCAGTTGCGCCTTGCCCATTTCCCATCTTGCCTGTTGGCTCGAGCCCGCCTGCAGCGAGGTCGGCACCGCCTGGCTGACCTGGGCCTCGGGGACGAAGTCGACGCGCTCGCCGGCGAGGACCAGGCGCATGTGGAATTCGCCGTCCTCGACCAGCCCCGTGGTCGTCCAGGGGTTCCGCTCGAGCAGGTCCCTGGTGAACGCCATGCCGGTGCCGACCAGCCCGCAGGAGAGCCCGAGCCTCTCCTTGCCTAGGAACCGCACCGTGTCTCCCACGGCGAAGGCGGCGAAGCGCAGCGCCGCGGCGCTGGAGTCCTCCGGGTTGCCGGCGACGTAGTCGACCTGCAGCGCCCTGATTCCGCTGCGCAGCCGCCGATCGACCGCCGCCATGATGTTCGGCGAGACGAGACAGTCGGCATCGACGAAGACGACCGCGGCGAACGGATCGTCCTCGGCCAGCAGCCGCTCGAGCGCCCAGGCGAGGGCGAACCCCTTGCCACGGCGCTCCGGATCGGTCCGCTCCCAGACCTCGGCCCCGGCCGCCGAGGCGAGCGCCGCGGTGCCGTCGCCGCAGTTGTCGGCGACGACGACGATCCGCCGCGCCTGCTCGGGGTATTCGCACCCTCGCAGGGCCTCGACCGTCGGCCCGATGCCGGCCTCCTCGTCGTGGGCGGGGACGAGGACGACCAGGCGCAGCTGCCCACCGTCCGGGATGGTGCGCTCTTCCGGGGCCCGCCGTTTCGCGCTTCGCGCCGCCACCAGCAGGGTGAGCAGGTAGAGGGTCGAGAGCGCCAGCGGCGCCTGCAGGGCGAGGAGCATCCGCCGCGCCACCTCAGACGCTCCAGGTTGCGAAGTCCTTGCCGGTCAACGCCCGCAGGCGCTCGGTCTCTCCTCCGTAGAGAGATTCCAACCGGGCTCGCAGGTCCTCGTCGAGGGTCGCCTCGGGGAGCGGCGGGAAGAGGCGCTTCTCGAGCTTGCGCCGAAGCGACCTTCGCAGCGGGGCGGGCACGCGTCGCAGCGACGGGGCCGCGACCCGGCGGACGAAGTAGTTGTAGCCGACCGGGTAGGTGCGCCTCTCGCTGGTCTTGAGCAGCTCGGCGTCGAACTGGCGGGAGGTGAACGTCGGCTCGACTCCGAGGAAGGCGAAGATCTGCCGCAGGACGGCTTCGCGATCGCTGAGCAGCTCCGCCTGGTCGACGACGAGGATCTGCTCAGGCGGGAAGAAGCGCAGGTAGTTCTCGAGCTGGGAGGCGTAGAGGCTCATGCAGGTCTCGCGCAACTGCCGTGGATCGGAGCACTCGCCGAGAACCTCTCGCAGCGACCCGCGCTCGCCGCCCACCGACACCCGATGCCGGTAGTGGGAGACGGTGCGCTCCACGGGGTCGCGCACCGAGTAGATGAACTTGGCCTCGGGGACCAACTCCCTGATCCTCTCGGGGACTCCTTGGCGAAAGGGATGGCTCGCGTAGCTCGGACACGCCTCGCCGCGGACGGGAATCGAAGGATCGAAGAGCGCTTCGTACTCCTCGAGAGTCTCGACCCGGCCGAGCTCGTACGGCTTGCCGTTCGGGGGGCCGGAGAAGAAATGCGTCTCCTTGACGGCCGACATCTGGATCTCCGGGTGGAGATCCAGGTAGTGGTGGAGGCTCGTCGTGCCCGCCTTCGCGGCGCCGATTATGAAGAAGGTCGGGAGGGCCATTCTCGAGTCCGGCTGCAACGCAATTGGAGGCGCCGAACTTTTGCCCCGATCTGATGGAAATCTGGGCCCTGGCTCTAGCCCTGGGGTTGGAGCGACGGCCGGTCTGCCCGGCGGCCGCGCCGCGAGCGGGCCCACGCGGTCACCTCGGCCAGGCGCCGGCGGTCACGGTGGTTGAGGCCGCCGCAGACCACGAGCACGGCGGCGAAGGCCGTGGCGCCGGCGACCAGCGACAACGGCAGGGCGACGAGCGGCGTGCCGACCCGTTCGACGGCGTGCGCCGCGCCGAAGCCGGCCGCGTAACACGGGATCAGCACCAGCCGCTGGCGGATCGGCCAGGTGACCCGCAGCGGACGTGAGAGGTGCCCGCGCAGCGCGATGCCCGACAGTGCGATGACGACGAGAAACCCGCCCAGCAGCGCCAGCGCCGGCCCGACCATGTGGAGCGGAGGCGTGAGCAGCACGAGCAGGATCACGGTCACGATCAGCCGGGCGATCGCCACCAGACTGGTCACGCCGGGTCGGTTGACCGCCCACAGCGCCTGCGTCTGCGTCACCGTGACCGAGGCGAGAGCCGGATAGAGAGTGAGCAGGACGAGGGCCGGCGCGGCGGCGGCGAACCCCGGTCCGAAGATGCCCAGCACCGCGTGCGCGGCGCCGCCGATCGTCGCCGCGAAGAGCAGCATGCCGACGACTTCGTAGCGGATCGAGTCGACCAGCGCCCGGTCGAAGCCATGCCCGTCGCTTTCGCTGTGGCGCCCGACCAGGGTCGGGTAGAGCACTTCGGTGATCCGCATGCTCGCCGTCTGCAGGCTCTTCGGGATGACGAGGGCCCGGCTGTAGGCGCCGACCACCGCCAGGGGCGCGACCATCCCGATCGCCCAGATCCCGCCCTGTTGGCTGATCCCCTGCGCCATCTGCCCGGGCGTCGCCTTGAGGCCGAAGCGCAGCAGCTCCGGCAGGGTGCGGAGCCCGGCCCTGTATTCCTCCAGGCTGAGGCGGGGCCGGGCGAAGGAGTGGGCGACGATCGCGCGGTGGATCAGGGCGGTCAGCGCGGCGCCGATCGTGGCGATCACAAGTCCCCAGACCGATCGCCAGGCAAGGCCGATGCCGGTGGCGATGACGAGGAAGCTGACCAGTTCGTCGAGGCGGACCCAGAACAGCTTGCGACCGGCGACGAAGGCGGAGAGGATCGAGTCGAGGTTCCAGCCGGTGTTGAGGATCAGCGTGTAGCCGGCGATCGAGACGAGCGCCGGGGCGAGCAGCTCGGGAGCGTCGAGGGGCCCGGGAAAGAGGAAGAGGCAGGCGCCCGCGTCGAGCAGCGCCACGGCGACGGTCAAGCCGACCGAGAAGGTGAAGACGGCGGCGAAGAGCTGGGTCACGCGTGGCTCCCTCGGCGCCAGCTGGGTGATCTCCTTGATCAGCGCCTGCTGCTCCTTGATCGAGGAGAGCGTCCACATCGCGGCGACGGGAGCCCAGACGAGGGCGAACTCGCCGATCACCTCGACGCCGTAGAGGCGCGCGGTGACGATCGTCGAGACGAAGCCGAGACCGACGCTGACGAGGAAGCTGAGCGCGCCGAAGAAGAAGCCGGCGCGATAGCTGCCGCGCTTGCCGGCTCGGATCTCGCGCGGCGGCAGGGGCAGCCGTGCGAGGGCGAGGCCGAAGCGGGTTAGCGTCCGCACCGCGTAGCCGGCGGTCGAGCCGGGGCGCCTTCCCTCGCCGTCCTTCTCCGCGTGTTCGCGGATCACCTCGGCCGGCGGCGCGATCTGGCGCCGGACGAAAGCGCGGAACCCTCCCCGTGGCGTGAGCAGGCCGTCGATCAGGCCGATCTGCGCGAACAGCTGCTCCCGGCTGCGGAAGGCGCGGGGCCGGTCCGCCAAGCGGACCGCGGCACGGGCGCCGATGCCGAGCCGCCCCGGACTCTCGATCTGAGCCAGGCCGACCCTGGCCTTCGCCGTCTCGATCGCCGCCGCGAGGGCGGGCCGCAGCCGCGGATAGGCGCGGGCCAGCTCGCCCATGGCCCCATCCGGCACCTCGGATCCGAAGCGGTCCCACCAGGCGCCGAGGTCGGTCGCGTGCCGCAACCCGGTGAACCCGTCGCGGGAGTAGTAGAGGAGCAGGGAGGCGAGCTCGTCCACGCGGGCCGGTCGCCAATCGCTCGGGCGATCGAGGTCAGGGGGCAGCAGGCGCTCCCTGGCGAAGCTCGACTCGTACCAGTGGATTCGCCAGTGCAGCTCGACCGGGGGCAGGCTCCCATGCTCGTGGGGGAGGGAGAAGTGGAGGAGGGGCAGCCCGTTCGTGCCGAGGTGATCCGCCGGCGCCGCATAGCCGATCGCCCTTGCGGCTTCGACGGCCACCCCGAGGTCCTCCGCGGCGACCAGCAGGTCGATGTCGCTCGATTGACGACGCCCGGCGTCTCCGTAGACGGCTTCCGAGAGCAGGGGGCCCTTGAGCGCGGCAGAGCGCACGCCCGCGGACCTCAACGTGTCGATCATCCGCTCGCTCACCACCTGCAGGAGCGCTGCCTGGCGGCGACCGGCGATGAGCGACTCGGCGATCGTCGCCTCGAACTCCTCGCCGGCCTCGGCGCCGGCGACCTCGAGGATCCGCGGCCCGAGCAGCGGCAGCAGCCGACCGCTCCGCAGCAGCTCGGTCATGCCCGGCCAGTCGGCCCTTTCGCAGAGCAGCTGCAGGCGCGGTTGTGCGGCGGCACGTCTGACCGCGCTCTCGGCACAGAGCGCCGCGATCTCCTGCTCGACCGAGGATCGGCCTCCTTTGCCCGCTCTCATGCCTATCCGACCCCGCCGTGTGGGTCAGGTCGCAGCCGCATCTTCAGCAGGCGCAGGTGGCGCCAGGGGAAGCCGGAGAGCAGCTCGATCGGGGTCTGCCCTTCGAAATAGCCGCCCTCTCCGGTGTATGGGTCGGCGCCGGTCGGCGTCGGGTCCTGGGCGTAGAAGGTGACGTCGGCGGCGCCGTCCCTGACGAAGATGCCGTAGCGCTGAGCGGCTTCGGCGATCATCCGGGTCAGGGGTGGAAGCCCGAGGGCGCCGATGTCCAGGCGCGGGTCCAGTCGCAGATGAGCGCCCTCCGGCAGCGCCGACGGGTTCGTCGACATCCCGTCGCCGCGCCGTGCGGGCAGCGCGTAGACCCCTGCCCTGATCTCCGGCAGGGAGATCGCCAGCGCGTGATTGATCTCACCCGCTTCGAGGTCGGCGAAGGTGATCAGGCCCCCAGCGATCGAGAGCGAGGACGCCGAGGCGCCCCACCACGGTTGGGAGCCCGGCCAGGCGTGGCGGTTGTAGACGCCCGGGTTGGAGCCGACGTCGTCCATCGCGCCTCCCCAGCCGGCCTGCCAACCGCCGCCGTTCCGTTCCAGGCGCCAGAACTCCCAGAGGCGGTTGCTGTGCGGCTGCCAGACGACGAGGTGCCTGTCGGTGCCGGCGGCGGGCCGCGCGCCGGCCGGCAACGGCACCTTGCGCCAGGCGGCGCGCAGAGTGCCGTCGGCGGGGTGTCCCGGAAGCCGGACGCGCACCGGCGGCTGGTCGGCGGGCACGCGGTAGACCGGCACGCTGAACCTCCTGGTGCTGATCCAGGGCCCGTCTTTGCCCGCTTCCTCAGCGGCCACCTCGGAGGCGAGCGCGGCCACCAGCTCGGCCGACCTGGGGTCGACTTCCGTGTCCCGCGGGCTGACCGTGTTCCAGAAGCTGCTCGGCGAGAAGAAGCGAAAGTGCGCCTCGGCGCCCGCCACGGGCTTTGCCGTGTCGACCCTGTTTGCGCTCGCTCCCGAGGTGTCGCCACACCCCAGCAGGCCGACCGCCGAGGCGGCGACACCGAGCAGGAGGATGAGGCCAATGCGTGGAGTCATCTACCAGGCGTTTGCGCCCGCCGGCTGAGGGCGCCGACCCGCCAGGGCGACGCCGGCCCAGAGCATCAGGATGAGGAACGCGAACGGTGGTTCGTGCGGGTTGACGGCGATGACGATCAGGACGAACAGCGCGACCGCGAGCAGCCCGAGCTTCCACGGTCGCATCCCCGGCGGCCCGCGCCGAAAGACGCCTTCGCCGATCGCCCAGAGCAGGGTGATGAGCCACAGGGTCGCGCCCACAAGGCCCAGTTCGACCGCATAGGAGAGGTAGGTGCTGTGCAGTGGCTGGGGGATCTTCGGTTCCCCGAGCAGGGTCCCGGGCACGTATCCGGTCAGCGGGTAGGTGAACGGCTGGCGGAA
>JASLJO010000228.1 GCA_030152505.1 Solirubrobacterales bacterium
GTCTACCTTGCGCTTCTCGGTCTCGTCGCGCTCCATCGTGTAGTAGGTGAACTCGATCGTCTTGCGGCGCGAGATCGCCGTCTCGATCTTGGAGAGGCGCTGAGAGAGATCGCGGCCTCCGGCCGCGATCTCTCTCAGCGCCTCTCCAAGATCGAGACGGCGATCTCGCGCCGCAAGACGATCGAGTTCACCTACTACACGATGGAGCGCGACGAGACCGAGAAGCGCAAGGTAGACCCCTACCACCTCGTCTTCCGCTCGGGCCAGTTCTATCTGATCGGCCACTCGCACGAGCGCGATGCCGTGCGCGTCTTCCGCCTCTCGCGCATCCAGGGCAAGGTCGGCTACGCCTCCAAGGCCGAGCACGACTTCTCTCCCCCCGAAAACTTCGATCGACGCGACTACGGCTCGCGCGCCGACTGGCAGCTCGGCGAGACCCGCGGAACCGCGAAGATCTTCGTCCGCGACCGCATCGCCTGGCTGATCGAGCGCGACTTCGGTGCGTACGGCGAGCTGCGCCCCGCGCGCAAGGCCGATGATGCGCCCGGCAAGGGCTCGGTCTTCGAGACCGACTACGCGTCGCCGCGCGAGCTGATCGCCTGGGTGCTGCGCTGGCGCCAGAACGCCGAGGTGCTCGAGCCCGAGGAGCTGCACGAGGAAGCGCGCGAGCGGCTCGACCTGCTGCACGACCGCCACCGCAGCGACTTCGAGCTGGCGGAGGTGGTCGACCGCCCACTGCGCGAGGCGCCGCCGCGCTCCCGCGGCAACGGCCGCGGCGAGGCGGTGATCCGTCCGGAGCGCTTCGCCCGCCTGGTCACCCTCGCCGGCGTGCTGATCAACTCCGCGAAGAAAGGCGAGCGGCTGAGGGTTTCGGAGCTGCGGCAGCGGCTTGAATTGACCGGTGAGGAGCTGCAGGAGGACATCGACCTGCTCAACGTCGTCAACTTCGGTGGCGGCACCTACGTCCTCTACGCCGAAGTTCTCGGCGACGAGATCGAGGTCGACTCCGAGCCCTACGGCGACAACTTCGCCCGCCCGGCTAGGTTGCTGCCGCTCGAGGCGAAGGCGCTGATCGCGGCGATCGACCTCTTCGGCGACCACCTTCCCCAGGGCGGCCTGCAGAGCGCGCGCAAGAAGATCGTCGATGCCCTCGGCCACGATCCCTCCGAGGAGGGTCTGGAGATCGCCTCTGGCAGCGGCGGCGACACCGAGGTGTCGCGGCTGGTCAACGAGGCGATCGGCTCGCGCCGGGTGTTGGAGATCCAGTACTACAAGGAGAACGAGGACCAGTTCACCAAGCGCCGGGTTGAGCCCTACCGGCTGGAGAACGGGCGTGAGGGGTGGTACGTGGAGTGTTTCGACCTGACCAAAGAGGGCATCCGCCACTTCAAGCTCGACCGGGTCAAAGAGGCGAAGCAGAGCGATGAGACCTACGAGCCCCGGCAAGAGGTCGAAGAGCTTGCCGGCGTCGAGGGCTGGATGACCGACGGCGAAGTGCCGACCGCACAGGTGGCCCGCGTCTGGGTCTCGCCCGAGCGCGCCCGCTGGCTGCGCGAGGAGCGCACCGTGGTCGAGGAGCTGGCCGACGGCGCGGTCGTCGTCGAGCTGCCCTACGCCGGCACCTCCTGGCTGGTGCGCGAGATCCTGCGCGGCGCCGGCGACCTCGTCGTGCTCGAACCCGACGAGGCGCGTGAGGCGATTGCCGCGGAAGTTGCGGCGAGTGTTGCCTGAGAGGCCATCCGGCAGGGGTTCCGCTTAACTTTTCCCGAAGACCGCTGGCGGCTGTCCGTCAGCCTCGCCGCGGAAAAGTACAAGACGCTCCACCCCTGCCGGATGGCCTCTTTGTCACCAGATCACATGACTTCCGCGCCTGGACACGCGGAGATTTTGAGGGTCGTTGCGCCCAACCCGGGGCCGATGACCCTGGCGGGGACCAATACCTACCTCTACGGATCGAACCCCTGCGCGGTCGTCGATCCCGGTCCCGATGACGCCGGCCACCGTGATGCCGTCCGCGCCGCGGCGCGGGAGCGCGGCGGGATCGGCCTCGTCCTGCTCACCCACCGCCACGGCGACCACTCGGCCGGCGCAGAGAAGCTCGGCGTAGAGGCCGTCCTGCCCGCCGACGGTGAGGAGCACGGCGGCCTGCGGGCGCTCGCCACCCCTGGCCACGCCGCCGACCACGTGTGCTTCCTGACCGGCGACGGCGTCTGCTTCAGCGGCGACCTCGTCCTTGGCGAAGGCTCGACCTTCGTCCCGCCGGACGGCGGCTCCCTCGCCGCCTATATGGACTCGCTGCGCCGGCTCCAGGCCGAGGAGGTCGAGCTGATCTGTCCTGGCCACGGACCCTGGGTCACCGACCCGGCGGCGAAGCTGGCCGAGTACGTCGAGCACCGCGAGATGCGCGAGCGCCGCCTGCTCGCCGCCCTCGAGCGCGGCGAGCGCTCCAAGCAGGCACTCCTCGCCGAGGCCTGGTCCGATGTCCCCGCCAACCTCCGCCCCGCGGCGGCGATGGTCATGGAAGCGCACCTGCAGAAGCTCGAGGCCGAGGGCCGGCTGCCCGCCGATCTCTGGGAGTAGGCCGGCCGGAGGCATCGAAAGAGCCCGCCGGTGCGGTTCGTAGAGCTAGCCGCCGCCGATGTAGCGGGCCAGGGCGAAGGCGTTCTGGCTGGCGTGGCCCGCGAACTTGCCTCCGACGGTGATCCGGTTCGCACGGTCGACCAGGACATCGGTGGCGCGGACGTTCGGGCGCCTGCCGAACGCCGTGACCACCCGGCCGCGGTGGCCGAAGCCTCGGTCTGGGCCTCCCTCGGCGGTCGTCCGGATCAGCAGGAACCTCAGATGGGGCTGGTTCCTGTGCTTCGGCTTGCGCCGAACGGTGCCGGCGAGCAGGACGCGTCCCTTGCTATCGGTCGCGATCGCAGCAACCGAGCCTCCTTTTGGCAATCTCAGCCGGGCTTCGCCCCGATGGCCGAAGCTGGGATCGAAAGAGCCGTCGCTTCGTAGGCGGACCGCCGTACCGCCTGACTCGATCCACCTGCCATGCGACAGTTCGATCGTCCGCGCCAGCAGCACGATTTTGCCCCCGGGCGCGACGGCGAGGTCGGAGACGCGCATGAAGGGGTGCGACAGGAAGCCGTCGCCACCGAATGGTGGGCGGGGCCCGTTGTCGCCGATTCCGACCACGACCGAAGGTTCGGCCGATATGCGGGGATCGCAGGGGTCGGTGCTGGCGCCGACCGCGTATAGGCCGCTCGGCCCCGGCGTCGGCAGCCCGAGCCAGGAGAGCTCGGTAACACCCAAGGTCGCGCCTTCGTCGAAGCTCGGATCGGGTCCGCCGTTGTCAGCGAGCCTGGCGACGAACGCGTACGACCTTTCGAAGCGTTCCGGGGGTTCTCCGCAGCGGACGACTTCGGCGACCGTGCTGCCGGTGATGATCGGACGGTTCTCCCGGTCGACCGCCAGCCCGATCAGGGAGATCGCCGGTTCCGGATACGGATTTCCCTGGAAGGTCGCCGGCGGGACGCCGAAATAAGCGTGGACGGCGCCATCGGCGCCGAAGCTCGGATCCGGCACGCCGTTCGGCAGGTAGCGACGAACCGTCCCGATGCTGGGAATCGGGCCCGCCACCGGCCCTCCCATGCCGATCCCGTCCGTGGTTTTCGTGGTGCCGGCGACGAGAACGCGCCCGCGCGAGTCCACCGCGACATCGGCGAGCTGGAAGCTGAGGCCGTTGATCTGCTCGATCTGCACGGCGCCGTTGCCGCCAAAGCCCCGTTCGCGGGTTCCGTCAGCTCGATACTCGACGATCGCCTGGCTGTCGGCGATCACCAGCCGACCGCCGGGCGCCGCTGCCATCACGACGCGCCCGGGCGCGAATTCGAAGGGGAGCGCGTAGTTCGGGTGGCTGCGAACGCGTTCGGGAGGAGGGAGGAGCGTCACAACTTGGCCGTCGCCGTTGAAGTGACGATCGAGCGCCCCGGTCTTACCGGCGGCCACCGCCGGCATCGCCGGCGCAGCCAGCAGCATGGCGACGCAAGCCAGGCTTCGGATATGTCCTCTCTCGACCCCGCCCATGACCCTGCCCAAAGGGATGCAAAGGTACCGCATCGGTACGAGGCTGATCCTGGCCAGCCAGCCAGTATTGTGGGTGGGGTGAGTGGCGGGCGTGCATTGCGAACGGGACTCGTGGCCGGGGCCGCGGGCACCGGCCTGGCCGCGGCGGGGACCGCGGCGCTGTGGCACTGGCTGGCGCGGCGGCCCTTGCCGAAGCAGAAGGGGACGATCGAGCTGGCCGGGCTGGAGGGTCCCGTGCGGGTGCGGCGCGACCGCTGGGGCGTGCCTCACGTCGAGGCGGGCTCCGCCGCCGACCTCTGGTTCGCCGAGGGGTTCTGCCACGGCCAGGACCGCCTCTGGCAGATGGATTTCTACCGCCGCGCCCTCTCCGGCCGGGTCTCGGAGTTCGCCGGCGAGGAGGGTCTGCCCGTCGATCGTCTGATGCGGACGCTGGGGATGCGGCGCACGGCGGAGCGCGAGGCGGAGGCGCTCGACCCCGAGCTGCTGGCCCTGCTCGAGCGCTTCTGCGAGGGGGTCAACGCGGCCGCGGCGAGCGCCAAGGCGCCGCCGTTCGAGATGCAGCTCCTGCGGCTCGAGTTCGAGCCCTGGCGGCCGGCCGACATCCTCGGCCTCGGCAAGCTCCTCGCCTTCGGCCTCTCGACCAACTGGGAGAAGGAGCTGCTGCGGGCCGACATGACCCGGGCGCTCGGTCCCGATCTGGCGGCGCGGCTCGACCCCGGCTATCCAGCCGACAACCCGATCGTCACGCTCGAAAGCTGGTCGGGAGACGGCCTCGGCCAGGCCGAGGCC
>JASLJO010000270.1 GCA_030152505.1 Solirubrobacterales bacterium
CGCTGACGTGTCTCACATCGCGGGCTTGATCGCAGGTGGCGCGCATCCCTCGCCCATTCCCCACGCGGATGTGGTGATGACGACCACCCACAAGACCCTTCGCGGTCCCCGGGGGGCGTTGCTGATGTGTCGCGAGGAGCACGCGAAAGCGATCGACCGCGCCGTGTTCCCCGGGCTCCAGGGAGGACCTCACCAGCACCAGACCGCGGCGATCGCTGCGGCCCTGGGAGAGGCGCTGGCCCCGGAGTTCGGCACCTATGCGCACGGCATCGTCGCCAATTCAAAGGCGCTCGCCGAGGCGCTGATCGACCGCGGGTTCGACCTCGTCTCGGGCGGCACCGACAACCACCTGATCCTGCTGGACGTGACCACGAAGGGGCTGAGCGGGAAGCAGGCGGCCACCGCGCTCGCCCGAGCGGGGATCGTCACCAACGCGAACGCGATCCCCTTCGATCCCCGCAAGCCCTTCGACCCGTCAGGGGTCAGGATCGGCACCCCCGCGGTGACGACCCGCGGTCTCGAAGAGGACCATATGGCGCAGGTCGCGGAGTGGATGAACGAGGTCGTCGCCTCCGCTGACGACGACACGGTCGCGGACAGGGTGCGGGCAGAAGTCCACGAGCTGATGGGCCGCTTCCCGGCGCCCGGCTGCCGCACGCTCAGCGCCGAAACCGTTTAGCCCCACCCGGCCCCACCAGGATGGGGCGGTAATCCACGGCAATCGCCGGGGTTCCGAAAACACAGAAGGCCCCGACCAGCAGGGCCTTCCTGAAGTGGAGCTAGCCGGACTCGAACCGGCGACCTCCTGGGTGCGATCCAGGCTCGCGGTTCGGTCAAAAAAGCGGCATTTGCAGGAGGTTAGAGGCCCAATTACGAGGCGCCTCCAGTGCTGGATAGCCGCGGATTACGGTCGATTACGCCCAATTGAGCCGCTCGTCGGCACGAGTGGCCGAAATTGCCGCTACCGGGCCAGCTTTCATCAGGCGCCCCCGCTACCTTCGCGGGGATGGGTTTGCTCGATGGATCGGTCGCCTTCGCGCGGGAGTGGCGGGAACGCCGAGAACGAGCGCGAATGACGGCGGACAGCCGCGTGGAGATGCGCTTGAAGGCGAAGGCCAAGCTGGCTGATGCGCTCGCACCGCTCTACCGGGGCGACGTCGATGCCGAGGTAATCGTGCGGGATGCCGACCGGGATGACGGATACCCACAACCCGACGACAAATTCCGGCTTTGGCGGTTGTCGCCCTGGTTCAAGGCCGAGCTGGTGAAGCCGTGGGGCGACGGAATCAGCGTTCTGCACGGATACCAGCACGCGATCGTCGGTGACGGACAGGTGCGAATCGTGGACCGGGACGAGGGCAGGGAGATGGTGCAGATTGTTGGCCGCATCCCATACGAGGTTGTCTCCGGAGTTGACCCCGATGGCGACGTCGACTATCCGATGCCACAGATTTTCTGCCACTTCGATTTCAATTGGGCGCGCGAGCCTTACCGCGAGGTGGTCGCCTACAGGGATCATGGGGAAGGCCACTGGTTCGCGCTGGAGGGGATGCCGGTGGTTGGCCTCCCACGCTATTCCGCGTGGAACCGATGGCGACTGCATCGGCGAATGGAGAAGTTCCAGCGAGAAGCCGAACGCGAGCACCCGCGAGTTCCGCCTTCCCCAAAGCCCCCGGAATAGGCTTCTGAGAGTGCACAAGCCAATCGAAACGCTCTCAGGAGACCCCGGCCTCGAACTGCCTGAGTTCGACCTGCCGCCCGACGAGCCGCTGCCGCTGCTGGAGGCATGGTTGCGGTGTGCCGACGCTGGCGGCGTGCGGGAGCCGCGGGCGCTGGCCTTGGCGACCGCGGATGCAGCGGGCAGGCCCTCCAATCGAATTGTCCTGCTCAAGCAGGCAAACCCTTCAATCGTCTTCGCGTTCAGCGCTAACAGTCGCAAGGGACGGGACCTCGCAGCCAATCCCCGAGCCGCAGGAACGCTCTATTGGCGCGAGACGCTGCAACAGGTCGTGATCGAGGGCGCGGTCGAGCGAATGAGCGCGACCGAGTCAGACAGACTCTTCGCCGAACGCCCGCCGTCGGGTCAGGCGACCACCGTTGCTTCCGACCAAGGCGAGGAGTTGGCCGACCCGGAGCGCCTACGGCAGGAAGCCGATGCGCTGGTGCGAGGCGATGAACCCCTGAGGCGTCCCGAAGACTGGGGTGGTTACCGGCTCGACCCCGACCTGATCGAGTTCTGGCACGGCAGTCCCGATCGCCTCCACCGTCGCCTCCTTTACACGAAGGCAGACGGCCGCTGGGAGCACCGGCGCCTCCAGCCCTAAGTGGTTGATGGCGCCGGCATCAGGTACGAGCGCAGAACGACTACAGCGGCCTGGACGGCGAGTGCCGTCGCCGTCGCTAGACCGAATGCACCGGCAATCGACAGTGCGGGAAGGGTCACTGCGAGGATGAAGCAGAAGGCCGCGAAGCCGTAGAAGCCGAGGAGGAAGTTGCGAAGCAGGACCCCTACGGTGGCAGCGCCCTCGTGGGCATGGGTGAAGACGGCGAGGACGCTGGTAATGATCGGGAATGGCGCCAGTAGTCCGCTGAGATGTGGGCCGAGAGCACCGGAAGCTGCGGTCAAGACAAGTACCAGCGAGAGCGCGGCGAGAGCGCGGAGCGGGAGGTCCCACCACGGCGGGACGGCGACCCTCGGCGGCAACGAGGGCGCGGGTGGTAGCAGGCGCAGGCCAAGCCGGAAACACACGGCAGCCAGGATCAGCGACAGCACTGGCGACGGCTGGCTGACCAGACTGAGAATGGCAACACCGAGGAGGAAGGCGGTCCAGCCGCAGAGCACACTCGGGATCGGCCCGGCCGCCGCGACTCGGCCGTAGACGACGACGAACGCGGTTAGAGCGACGAGCCCGAGGAGGGTTCCAGCTGCCGCGTCGGCTCCGAAGCCGCGGCCGTGTAGCAGGGTCTCCACCAGCAGGATCGGACCGGCGACGACGGGCAAGCCCCCGAGCACCCCGGCGACCGCTGCGCCCCAGCGGCGACCCGCCAATGAGACGGCGACCACACAGAGCGGGGAGAGCAACAGCTTTGCGGCGAGCAGCGTCACGGCGGCAGGCTCGCAGATCGACACGGGAAGAAGCCGGCTTCACCTCGGCGCAAGCCCTACAAGGGCCGGATGCCTACCAAGTCAAGGCAAGCTGCTCGACCGTGGATCGAGCGCAGAATCGAGGCGCTGCTTCACGAACTGGCACGCTGATCTCCTGGCAGCGCTGCCTCTCGTAGGGCGGCATAGAGGTCACGCGCAGCCGTGAGGGCAGTGTCGGTGTCCAGCTCGTGCGGCGTACCGTCTTGGCTCAAATTTGGCTGGCAGGCCGCGGCGCTGGCTCGCCGTTGAGCAGGCATTCGTATTGAAGTTGCGTTCCTGAACGAAACGGAGCGCTTTTGCCGGTGAGGGTCATGCCGGCGCGCTCGTAGAGCTTGCGGGCGGGCGTGTTCCCGTCGGCGGTCCAGACGCCGGCCCGCTGGTAGCCAAGCGAAGCGGCGACCTTGAGGACATGAAGGAGCAGGGGGAGGCCGACGCCCGTGCGTTGGGCGGCGGGATGCACGAACACCATTGAGATGTGAAGGAGCGAGGGGTCCGGATCGCCCGCACCATCGTCGAACCGGCCAGGCTCGGCCAATGCCATGCCCACGATGCCTTGTCGCAGCGCTACGAATGGCAGAGCATCTGACGCTGAGAGTTTGGCGCGGATGCGAGCGGTGCGCTCTGGCCCGTGCGGGGCGCGGCGGGCGATGTTCGCCTCGCGCCACACGCTGACCGCCGCATCAAGCTCAGTGGGACGCATCCGCCGGATGTTCACCGGCGGATCGTAAGCGGAGGCGGCGCCAGAGCAGCCGCACTTACTTTGCTGTGCCGATCATGCCGCTGCTTTGCTGACGGCTTGCCCGAGCCGGCGCGCCAAGTCCCGCTTGAGACGCTCCTCGATGAAGTAACGCGGCTGGACGACTGCCGTCAGTGCCTCCGGCGAAAGCACCACGCTCAAGGCCGCATCGTCCCAATGACGAGATCGACGCAGGGCATCAGCTCCCAAAATGGTCTCAACGAGCACCTGCGCATACCACTCGCGCACCTCTGCCTCCACTACCGGCGTAGCGCCCGGCGTTTGCTCGTAGCGCTCCTTCCACCGAGCCATGCAATCTCGGAAGACACGGAAGTCTTCATTGATCTCGAGCCGGTTGCTCGTCGCGTCGTAGCGGGCCGCGCGATCCTCCAAGTGAGGCGGGGTGCGCGTTGGGGGATCGTGCTTCTCGGAGACCCAATCAATCCGAGGCC
>JASLJO010000279.1 GCA_030152505.1 Solirubrobacterales bacterium
CACCTCGCCGCCGACGATCGGGCTGACGGCGAGCACGGGGGCGCTGGCGGCGGCGATCGCCTCGCGCATCCCCGGCACGGCGAGGATCGGGCCGATGCTGATCACCGGGTTCGACGGGCCGATCACGATCGCCTCGGCATCGGCCAGCGCCGCCAGCACCTCGGCCGTGGGCTCCGCCTCGGCGACGCCCTCCAGCTCCACCCCCTGCACCTCGGCCGTGCCGCCGTCGAGGATCAGGTACTCCTGCAGGTCGCGCCGCCCGGCCGCGGTCATCACCTTGGTCCGCACCGGGGTGTCGCTCATCGGCAGCACCCGTGCCTCGACACCGAGCCCCCGGGCGATCTGCGCCTGGGCATCGGTCGGCCGGCCGCCCTCGTCGAGGAACTGACGCCGATAGAGGCAGGCGGCGAGGTCGCGGTCCGAGAGGCTGAACCAGTCAGGTGCGCCGAGGCGGGAGAGACGCTCGAAGACGGCGAAGCTGTCGTCGCGCAGTCCCCAGCCCCGCTCGGCGTCGATTTCCCCGCTCAGCCAGTAGGTGACGAGGTCGGGGTCGGGAGAGACATGGACGCCGAGCACTTCGACGTCGTCGGCGGTGTTGGCGATCACCGTCAGGTCGGCACCGATCTCCTCCTGCATCCCGGCGGCGAGCTTGGCACCGCCGGTGCCGCCTGCGAGCAGCACGACCCTCACCGTCCGTCCCTCACTCCCAATGATCTCCCTCGGGAAGTCCCGTCAGCTTGATCCCCGCATGGGTCTTGTAGCGGATGTTGACCGAGATCAGCAGTGGCGTCAGCTGCTCGACGATCCGCGCCGTCTCCAGGGGGCCGGCGTTGACCGGCCGCAGGCCGGGGATCAGCTCGATCAGACGGGCGACCCGCGCCTTGTCCGCCTTGCGGTCGCCGCAGATGAGGACGTCCTCGTCGAGGACGGCGTCTGGGTCGCCCAGGCTGGGGGCGCCGACCGAGTGCAGGGCGGCGACCACGGTGACCCCGTCCGGCACCATCTCCTGCGCCTGCTGCGCCGCCGAGCCCTGCCAGACGCCGAGCGTACGGGTCGCCTTGCCGCTGACCGCGGCGGCGAGCGGCACCGTGCAGTCGACCAGGATCTGGCCCGGCCGCAGCGCCTCGCGCAGGTTGTTCAGGTTCTCCGACTGGGCACGGAACGGAACGGTGAGGAAGACGACCTCCGCTCGCTTCGCCGCCTCCTCGTTGAGCAGACCCTCGACCTCCGCACCGGGGACGGCCTCGCGCAGTTTCGCCGCCGTCTCCCCGGCCCGCTCGGCCGAGCGCGAGCCGACGACGATCGGGCGTCCGGCCCTGGCCCAGCGCAGCGCCAAGCCGGCGCCGAGGGCGCCGGTGCCGCCGACGATCGGGATCGGTTCATGCTCCGTCAAGGCTGGCCAGTCTATGCTCCGCCGCGATGAGGCTGGAGGGAAGAAAGGCGCTTGTCACCGGAGGTGCGAGCGGGATCGGCGCGGCGATCGCTGCTCGGCTGGCGGCCGAGGGCGCCGAGGTCTGGGTCGGCGACGTCGACAGCGACGGCGCGGCACGGGTCGCGGGCGAGGTCAACGGCCACGCGCTGACGCTCGACGTGACCGATCTCGAGTCGGCCAAGGCAGCGGTGGAGGCGACCGGAACCCTCGATGTCCTCATCAACAACGCCGGCACCGACGAGTTCGGCTTCTTCACCTACACCACCCCCGAGCAGTGGCAGCGTGTGCTCGCCGTAAACCTCGGCGGCGTCCTCAACTGCACCTACGCGGCGCTGCCGGTGATGCAGAAGGCCGGCTACGGGCGAATCGTCAGCCTCTCCTCGGAGGCGGGCCGGGTTGGTTCCAAGGGCTCGGCCGTCTACTCCGCGGCCAAGGGCGGCATCGTCGCCTTCATGAAGGCGATCGCCCGCGAGAACGCCCGCTACGGGATCACCGCCAACTCGATTGCCCCAGGCCCGATTGAGACGCCACTTCTGATGGGTGCCAAGGAGTTCGGCGAGATCGGGGAGAAGGTGATCGAGACGATGAAAGAGGGCACGCAGATGAAGCGCCTCGGCCAGCCCGAGGAGGTCGCTGCCGCGGCTGCTTTCCTCGCCTCCGACGACGCCACCTATGTGACCGGCGAGACGCTCGGCGTAAGCGGCGGCCTGGGGATGGTCTGATGATGGAGCCCGAGTCGACACTCGTCCCGGGGATCGAGCGCAGCGACGAGTTCACGGTCGAGGATCGTCTGGTCACCAGCGTCGGCGGGACGATCGGCGCCAGCGTCCTCTCGACGCCGGGGATGATCGGGATGATGGAGGGCAGCGCCACGGCACTCGCCTACGAGCACCTGCCCGAAGATCAGGCAACCGTCGGCTTCGAGGTCTGCGTCAAGCACGTCGCGGCGGCGGTGGAGGGCTCGACCTGTCGGGTGCGGGCAACCCTGCGCGAGATCGTCGATGGGCGCAAGCTCCGCTTCGACGTCGAGGTCACCGAGGGCGAGCGCACGATCGGCGTCGGCACGCACGAGCGCCGCGTCGTCGACTTCGGCCAACTCGGCTAGCGACGATCCCCCCGAACGGGGGGGCGAATTCGAAGAGCTGACGCCTTTATGAGCTCATGGGTGCACCAACCCGTCAGAAGCTCGGCCGCGAGGTCTGGGGGTTGGCCGCGCGACAGCATGGAGTGGTCGCTCGGCGGCAGTTGCTCGACCTCGGTCTGAACGCCCAGGCGATCCAGCATCGGATCGAGAGGGGGAGGCTGCACCGGTTGGCACGTGGTGTCTACGCCGTCGGCCGGCCGGAGCTCAGCGCGCGCGGCCGTTGGATGGCCGCGGTTCTCGGCTGTGGCTCCGGAGCCGCGCTGAGCTACGGCAGTGCTGCTGCCCTCTGGGGAGTCGACAGAGAGCGCATGCATGCGGTAGAGGTCTCGATTCCGATCGCCTCGCCGCGTCGGCACGAGGGCGTGCTGGTCTATCGACGTCCGAATCTCCATCAGGCAGAAGTCGTCGTACGGAACGGCATTCCGGTGACCTCGGTCGTGCGGACCCTCGTCGATATTGCGTCCCGCCTCGATCGGGCCGCCCTCGACCGTGCCGTCAACGCGGCCGATCGGCTCGAGCTGATCGATCCGCAGGCGCTCGCCGAGTCCTTGGCTCAGCATCCGGGGAAACGCGGGGTCGGGGTCTTGCGAGACCTCTTGGACAGGCGTACGTTCCGACTCACCGACTCCGAGCTGGAGCGTCGGTTCCTCCGACTGGTCCAGGAGCTGGGTATCCCGATGCCGCTTACGCAGCGGCGCCTGAATGGCTTCAGGGTTGACTTCCTCTGGCCCGATCTGAAGCTCGTGGTGGAGACGGATGGGCTGCGCTATCACAGGACTCCGGCTCAGCAGGCGAAGGACAGGCAGCGTGATCAGGCGCATCTGGCGGCGGGCTTTACCCCGCTTCGCTTCACGCATGCACAGGTTCGCTTCGAGGCGGGATACGTCCGCTTCACGTTGCTCGCGGTCGTCAACCGCTTGAGGCGGCTCGGCGGGCCGCCGGACGCCTAAGCTTGCGTTGTGGTGGCGCTTCCCAGCAGTGTGCGGATCCGCGAGGTCGGGCCCCGTGACGGGTTCCAGAACGAGCCGGAGACGATCCCGACGTCCGAGAAGGTGCGCTTGATCGACCTGCTCTCGGCGACTGGGCTGCAGCGGCTGGAGGTGACCTCGTTCGTGCGGCCCGACGTGATCCCGCAGCTCTCCGACGCCGAGCAGGTGCTGGCGTCGGTGCAGCGGCGCGAGGGGGTCTCCTTCTCGGTGCTGATCCCCAACGAGCGCGGCATGGAGCGCGCGCTCGCGCAGCGTGAGCGCTTCGACGAGATCAACGTCTTCGTCTCCGCCTCGGAGACCCATAACCGCAAGAACGTGAACAGCTCGATCGAGGACTCGCTGGCGGGCCTGGAGCGGACGCTGGCGAAGGCTGGCGAGACCGGGCTGCGCTGCGAGGGCGTGATCTCGACCTCCTTCGGCTGCCCCTACGAGGGCGAGGTGCCCCCCGAGCGGGTGTTCGCCATCGCCGAGCGCCTTGCCGCGGCCGGCTGCGCCGAGGTCGGCTTCGGCGATACGACGGGCATGGCCAACCCGCGACAGGTCGGCGAGTTCTTTGCCGCCGCGCGCGAGCGGCTCGACGGGGTCGAGCTGACGGCGCACTTCCACAACACGCGCGGGCAGGGACTGGCCAACGTCCTCGCCGCGCTGGAGCAGGGCGTCACCTCCTTCGAGTCGAGCTTCGGCGAGCTGGGCGGCTGCCCGGTGCCGCCCGGGGCCACCGGCAACGTCGCCACCGAGGACGTCGTCTCGATGCTGCACGAGATGGGGGTCGAGACCGGGGTCGACCTGCCGCGCCTGCTGGAGGCCTCCCGCGCGGCGCAGGAGGTGCTCGGGCGGCCGCTCGGCGCCCACGTGCTCACGGCCGGGCCCGTCGACTGGCTCGGCGGCCAGGCAGCCGAATAGTCTCCCCGGCGTGAGCGACTTCGAGCAGGCACTGGAGGCGGCGCTGGCCGGTGGGCCGCAGCGCCATCACGAGAAGACCGCCGAGCAGGGCAAGCTGCCGGTGCGCGAGCGGGTCGCCCGCCTGGTCGACGCGGACTCCTTCTCTGAGGAAGCGTTGTTGGCCAACTGGAACGTGGAGGGGCTGGGCGCCGACGGCGTCGTCACCGGGCTGGCGAGGATCGACGGCCGCCGCGTCGCCCTGATGGCCAACGACCCGACGGTCAAGGCCGGCTCCTGGGGGCCGAAGACGGTCGAGAAGATCCTCCGCATCCAGGAGCGGGCGCTGAGCCTGCAGGTGCCGATGGTCTACCTGGTCGACTCGGCCGGGGCGCGGATCACCGACCAGGTGCAGATGTTCCCCGGCCGTCGCGGCGCCGGCCGCATCTTCCACAACGAGGTGCGGCTCTCCGGCCAGGTGCCGCAGGTCTGCCTGCTGTTCGGGCCGAGCGCCGCCGGCGGCGCCTACATCCCGGCCTTCTGCGACGTGGTGATCATGCGCGAGGGCAACGCCTCGATGTACCTGGGCTCGCCGCGGATGGCTGAGATGGTGATCGGCGAGAAGGTGACGCTGGAGGAGATGGGCGGGGCGAAGATGCACACCGGCGTCTCCGGCTGCGGCCACTTCCTGGTCAAGTCAGACGAGGAGGCGATCGACCTCGCCAGGCGCTACCTCTCCTATATGCCCGGCAACTGGCGGGAGGAGCCACCCGCCGTGGACGCGGTGGCGCCTTCCTCCGACGCGACGATCGAGGCGATCGTCCCCGCCGACGAGAACCAGCCCTTCGACATGCGCGAGCTGCTCGACGTCCTGCTCGACGCCGACTCGCTCCTCGAAGTCCACAAGCGCTGGGCCAAAGAGCTGATCGTCGGCTACGGGCGGATCGACGGCCGGGTCGTCGGTGTCGTCGCCAACCAGCCGCGGCAGAAAGGCGGCGTGCTCTTCGTCGACTCGGCCGACAAGGCGGCGCGCTTCATCCAGACCTGCAACGCCTTCAACGTGCCGCTGCTCTTCCTCGCCGACGTGCCCGGCTTCATGATCGGCACCGCGGTCGAGCGCCAGGGGATCATCCGCCACGGGGCGAAGATGATCAGCGCCGTCTCCGAGGCG
>JASLJO010000321.1 GCA_030152505.1 Solirubrobacterales bacterium
GAGCAGATCTCCGTTTGAGGCGATCGCTATCGAGGTCGGCCGGTTGAACTGCCCGTTGCCGTTGCCATAGGAGCCGAATTTCGAGAGGTATTTGCCCGTCGAGTCGAACTTCTCGACGCGGTTGTTGCTCTTGTCGACGACCCAGAGGTTGCCCGCGCTGTCGACCGCAACGTCGCCGGGCGCTTTGAGTTGGCCGTCGCCCGACCCGAGGTTTCCGAAAGAGCTCGAGTAGGTCGGTTTTTCGATCAGCCCAGAGCCGAGTTCTTTGAGTTCTTTGGAGCTGGCGCTGAAAGTAGACGGGTCTTGGACCTCGATTTCTGAGAGGACGCCACCTTCGTAGCTGTAGTCGACTTTAGCGGCGCCTTCAGTGAGGCGAGCCTCGGTCCGGCCCGCTTCGCTGAAGGAAACCGAGGTCGAGGACTGCCCGGTCTCATCCGTGAGTTCATATCCCCCGTTTGACTTCTTCGTCACCGTCGATTGCAGCGCCGGGTCGAAGGTCTGGGCGCCGGCGGTGGTCGGCAGGTTGACGCGGCTCTCGACGGCGCCGCTGTTGGAGACCAGATCGGCCTTGTCGGGCACCGGCGAGCCTTCGGATTTGAACGGTTCGAGGTCGGGAGTCTGCGCCAGCGTCCAGCCATCGCCCCATTCGGTGTTCTGGGCGTCGGGGAGCTGGGAGTTGTAGAAGCGTTCGACTTCGAGATCGACCGCGGGTCCTTCGACGTCGATGTCGCGTTCGTGGTAGACGAGGTTGCCGTTCATCACGTTGACCGCGAGTTCGGGGCCACCGGGATCTTCTCCGCCTTCTGGGCCTTTCCCATCGGGCAGCGGGAAGTGCTGCATCACGTATTCGTCTTTCATCCCGGTTGCAGGGATGTATTCGAACTCGATGTTGCGTTCACGTTTTTTGCCCACAAAATCGACGGCTATGACTTCGAGCGTGTGTTTACCTGACGCCAGCCCAGTCAGCTTCAGTGGGTAGGTCTGGGTCATTTTGCAGCTGGTTCCCGGGCAGGATGGCAACGCCGACCAGGGCACTTCCAGTTTCTGTTTGTCGAGCCAGATTTCGATGTTCTTGACGCCCGAGCGCTTGGTCAGGTTGTTGGTCAAGGCGCCGTCGGTGGCTTCAATTTTCAGGTTGTAGACGGGCAGGCTCAGTTCGTCCCATTTTTCGGGATCCTGCGCGTCGCCTTTTTCCTCATGGGTGGCGAGAGCAAGCTGCCCGTTCAACGTGACTTCGGGTGGCGTGCGATCCACCTTGGTCGTGAATTGAGTTCCGGCCGTCTTGCCCGTCGGGTCTTCGGCCACGGTCCCCGTGGTCCTGATCCCCTCGCCGAAGCTGTCGCCGGTCACCGCGAAATGCGCGATGTAGTTATTGGGGCAGCGGCTGCCGTAGAGTCCGGTGCAGTAGCCGACGTTGTCCTGGATCACCGGTTTGCCTTCGGGCGTGATCGTGACCCGATGGACGCCGAGGCCCTCGTCCCCTGCAGAGATGTCGATGTTCAGGTGATCGGCATCGCTGAACCAGCCGGAGGGAATGCCGCTCGGCGAGATGATCGGCGGGTAGTCGTCGTTCAACCAGATCCCGACACCCCCCGCATAGAGGACGCGTTGGCAGGCGAGCCAAACACCGGGGGGACCGCTGCCCTCGCCGACGATGAGGGCCTGCCCGACCCCGTCGCCGGCCAGGTTGCCATACGTTTTGGCGTAGTCGATCCAGATCGGGCTCCAGACGTCGCCGGGATTCCACAGGCCGGCGTAGTCATGGGGCTGCTGGGATCCGCAGCCGTTGTTCGCCCGGTTGAAGGGGATCAGCCAGACGTGGTTGATGTAGACCTTCGAGTTCGCGGTGCGGTAGGCCCACTGGCCAAACTGTTCTGGGCCGTAGAACACGGGTTCCACAATGGTGAGGAGACCAATATGGGAGCCTTCCCAACAGCAGACATCGTGGTGGATGCTTGAGTTGTTGCTTTCCCAGGTCCAGGCGCCGTTGGTGAGCGGCGCCGGGTTGTTGCCGCCATACCAGTTCTGACCCTGATTGACCCAGTCCTCCACGATCGGGTCGACGAGGATCGGGTAGGCGTAGTCGCCTCCGCGGTGGTTCAAGTGCAGGGCGATCGAGCCGCCTTCGACCTCAAGGTCGACTGGAACTTCGGTTCCCTGGGCGTCGGTGGCCGAGGGCTTGGGGATCAGGGTGAGCCTCTCCCCTTCACGGAGGACTTCAGCTCCCCCCCGTCCGTCCGAGCGAAGTTCGGACCCTTCGGGCAGGCCGACTTCGAAGCTCAGATCCTCGGGGCTTTCCATGGAGCGCAGCAGGTCGAAGAGCTCAGCGCCGAGGCTGTTCGGAGCCACAAACAGGTCGGTGTCCGGCAGCACCGACGGATAAAAGAGATTCTTGTCACCGAAGAGGTTTGCCGAGCTGTCGGCGGCTCCGCCCTGAGAGATCTCGAAGCCTTCGCCGACCTGGATCGGTTCGCCGGCGGAGTTGGGCAGAACGACGTCCGAGATGGCGTTTTCAGTCCGAAAGCCTTCCGGCGTCGCTTCAAGGGAGAGGTCGACTTTGGCAAGCTGCCCGTCTTCGTCTTCGGTGCGCACCGGGACGGTCGTTTCGAGCAGTGAGCCTTCGCCTTCGGCTTTGACGACAGCACCTGATTCGCCGAGGGTGCGAACGAGCTGGGCGTCACTGAGGAACCTGCTCGGATCAGCGTTGAGCGCCTCGAGCTGTTCACCGAAGAGCGAACGCAGCAGCTCTTCGGATTCGCCAGCGGAGATGTCACCAAAGGCATGCCATGAGTCTTCGCGCTGTTCTTCGGCTTCCGGGCTGGCGAGCCATTCTTTCTGTTCGGCTTCTTCCTGTTCGGCTTCTGCGATCGCCCGAGAGACCTGGCCGGCATCGGGAACCTGGGTTGCCGCTACTTCTTCTTCTTTGCTCGTCAGAGGTTTGAAGTCGCTGGATTCCGATGCTCCGGTGGGTTCTTGGGCGAGAACCGGAACGCCAGAGCTGACCAGCAGGACAAGGGTGAACAAGAGCAGCCAGCGTAGGTGACCTCCGCTGAATCGAGCCTTCGGTTTAGCCGAACGATGCATTCTGACCTCCGGTCAGCAGAGCGTGCGCCGGACATCGGCGTCGGTGGTCATGTCCACTCCCTGCACTGTTTAAGTAACAAAAAAGTCTCGAATCGGTATGTCTGCGGTGACCATATCCACATGGGTTGCACCGCGTCAAGGGGTAAACGAACAATTTGCGAATCTCGGATTAAGAACCTCGCCGATCAACTAGTAGGCACCTGGTCATCCGTGAATGTTGAGAACAACTCCGACCGCTTGGCATCGGACGAGGTCAGGGTGGTGGACTTCATTGGCGCCATGTGAGGAGCGCGACGGCGCGGAGAGCAGCCTGGGTCGGCTCGATGACCTCGTCGTCACGGTTGGCGAAGAGGCCGAACTCACGGAGGTTGCGGATCGCCTCTGTCGCTGTCTCGACCTCCCTGGCGTCGTCGGCGTCGCTGACGATCCTCAGCCACAGCTCCCTGTCTGTGAGGTGTCGGGGGTGCAGTTCCGCGGCCTCTTCGAGAATCACGGCTTCGACTGTGGCCACGTTGTACTTGGGCAGGATGTCGTCGGTCATGTTTCCTTCCTCAGCGGGTTTACTGGATGCGGCAAGAGGGGACGCAGAGGGCTCTGCCACGCCCTTGCGTCCCCGCGCGCAGACCTACTTCTCCGCGGTCCCTGTTTTGCGCCGGCGCCTCTTTCCCCCGCGGCTTGCCCCGTTCGTCGACGCCTTCACAGTGCCCTCCGTCCGAGCGAGGAGGCCGTGAAGGTCAGGCGGCTCCCAGGCGGTCTCGAAGGCCAGCAGCGCGAACGTGTAGCCGGTGATCTCGCCGCCGTCTCCGTTGGCCTTCTCCATGCGCCTCGTCGTCGCCCGCTGCTCGTCTTCGATCTCCTTGGTCGCACGTTCGGCGATCGCCTTGACGTTGCGCTCCCCGTCTGCGTCGAGGACGAGCGGGGTGCGGGTGATGTGATCGTGCGCGCCCTGCAGCTTGCCCGCCTTCAGCGCGTCGGCCAGGTCATTGAACAGGTCGCTCGCTTGGCCGGCGCCGACGACAGCGCGCATCCCTTTCTTGAGCCGCCGCCATGCCTTCGCCGGGAAAAGTGTCTTGGCGTTGGCGCGGTAGTAGTGCTCGACCGCCCCGCGGCGCGGCACGGTGCGGGTCTCTTCGATGATCCCGTCGCAGTCATCGCGTAGGACCTTGACGTGGTAGCTGACCTGGCTCAGATTTTCTCCGAGCGCCTCTGACAGCTCGCTCGGGCTGACCTCGCCCTGCATCGCGGCGAGCAGGATGTGCTGGCGCAGGACGTGGGCCAGCGCCTTGACGAACCGGGGTTCGACCAGCGCCGGGAGGTGCGATGCCGCGCCCTTCTTCGACTTTCCTCTGGGCATACTCTCGCCCCTTCCGTTCGCCGGGTACGCGGGAGGGCAGCCAATGCACAACCCACGGATCACCACCCGGGACCGACTGCCGATGTCTCAAGCAGTCGGTTCTATTCTGACGGTGAACAGTTACAGATAGGAACGGGTAAGTCTGTACCAATTTCTAGAACTAGTTTCACCTGTCAGAGGCATTTCACCTGTAAGTCAGTTTTCCCTTGGAGTGAGTCGGTGCATTGCCGGGGCGGCGGAGTCAACGGACTTGCTCCGCTCGAAGCCCAACGTTGCGGCGATGATGGTCGTCGCCTTCTCACCCGATCTGGCTCGTCTGTTGGTAGACCGCGCCTCAATCTCCGCCTTCCGTTCCCATGATTCGCGCTGCTCATCGGCCAGTTCGTTACGACCCTGCTCGTCGAGGTTGAACCAGCGCCACATCATGCGCACTCGGGGATCTGTGTTCAATTTCTGGGCTCGAAGTGCCGCTTGGGACTCGGCCATGATCGCTTGGAGCACCACGGCGGCGTATTCTTGCTTGACCTCAGGTGGCAGCGTCACCGCCTCCTCATCGCTCACGATGGGGAGTTCAATAGCCCGATAGAAGTGCTGATCGACATTGCGGACCTTTTCGATCCTTGCCACTTCAATAGAGCCCGAGCTGAGCATTTCTTTGATGTGGTGGCCGATCGTGGTTATTGGCCAGGGGGTGAGGTCGGCGAGCA
>JASLJO010000292.1 GCA_030152505.1 Solirubrobacterales bacterium
GCGCGGGGTCGGCTTCGTCTTCCAGCATTACGCCGCCTTCAAGCACATGACCGTGTTCGGCAACGTCGCCTTCGGCTTGAAGATCCGCAAGCAGAAGAAGGCCCAGATCCATGCCCGGGTCCATGAGCTGCTCGAGCTCGTCCAGCTCGACGGGCTCGCGGACCGCCTTCCCTCCCAGCTCTCCGGCGGCCAGCGCCAGCGCATGGCCCTGGCCCGCGCGCTCGCGGTCGAGCCCCAGGTGCTGCTGCTGGACGAGCCCTTCGGCGCCCTCGACGCCAAGGTGCGCAAGGACCTGCGCTCCTGGCTGCGCCGCCTGCACGACGAGACCGGGGTGACGACGATCTTCGTCACCCACGACCAGGAGGAGGCGATGGACGTCGCCGAGCAGCTGGTCGTCATGAACGCAGGCCGGGTGGAGCAGTCGGGATCGGCCACCGACCTCTACGAGCACCCCGCCAACGAGTTCGTGATGAGCTTCGTCGGCGAGGTCAACCGGCTGGGCGAGCACTTCGTCCGCCCGCACGACATGCAGGTCGTGCTCGATGCCGACGACGGGACGGTGGAGGCGATGATCCGCCGCATCGTGCCGCTCGGCTTCGAGGTCCGCGTCGAGGTCGTCCTCGGCGACGGGACGGACGTCTGGGCTCAGCTGACCCGGGCCGAGCTGCAGCGCCTCGAACTGCGGGAGGGGCAGATCGTCCACCTGCGCCCCGCCCAGACGAAGAGCTTCAGCGGTTCGCCTTCGAGCGACGATCACGGGGCCTCGACTCCCCGCGATCCGAGCGACGGGGGCGACGCAGCAGTGTCTGCAGCCGCCTGAAGAGGCGACGGGACGGGGCGCGCTTTGCCGGGTTGCGCCCCGTCCCCACCCGCCGCATTGGGCCGCGCATCCGACTTTGACCCCCTTCTGGGGGGGTCAAAGTCGGATGCGGCGGATGTCGCCGGTCTCTTCTGTTATTCTTGAGCTAGATACTCAACAAAGTAAGGAAGGAGAACCAAGTGAGCACTGCACCCCCCACCACGACCTTCGTTTCACGAGGCAGGCTCACGGGTGTGTTGCGACAGCGCCCCGGTCGCCTGGCGGAGACCCGGCGGCGGCCGCGGGGCGCCGCCGAGCTCGACACCCAGGCCTGGGAGGCGGTCTACTACCGCGCCCGCCTCATTCTCGGCGACTCACTCTCGCCGCCGGCATACCTCGAGGCTCGCGGGCGCTGAGCCCGACGCGCCCCGGCTGCGCCGAAGGCTCTTCGGCGCAGCCGGGGCCTGCGACAGCGCAGCCGTTCTAACGGCTGTCCGCGGTGGTGCTCGCCACTTCTTCGGGGCGCTCGGGATAGGCCTGGACCGAGAGGTTCCAGCTGTTCAGCGTGAACGTCACTTTTGCGGCCCCCGCGTACTGGATCGCCACCGTGTGGCCGCCCTTTTGCAGCACGGTCGAGACGCTCACCGTGTTGACGATCGGGGCCAGTTTGGCAGTGGTCGCGGTGGCCGGGAGCAGATTGACCTTGGCGACTTTCTGTTCGTCGAGGAGGATCTGGATCGGGCAGGCGAGTTCGGGGGTCGGTTTTTCCGCCGTGCAGGTCCCCGTGCCCGAGAACGTGATCACCGCCGGCCCGGTTCCGGGCATGCCGAGCCCAGTGAAGGCGGTCGGGATGAACCCCGCGGTCGTCGCCAGGGTCGGTCCGAACACCGTATTGCTCGCGGCAACACCGGCGACCGGCGTGAGCGGCGCGTCGGCCTTTTTCACGTAGGTGTTGCCAGCGGCCTTCTTCTTCAGGAAGAGGGTCCCGGCCTTCTTGTTGGTCACATAGACCTTCGACGCTCGCTCGTTCGTCAGGACGGAACCGGCGAGCGAGGGGGTCACGGCGACCACCGCTGCCAGCGCCGCCGCGACCGCGACGACGAGCGCCGCACGAGGCCTAGAGAGTCTTCTGCTGAGCAATTGAACCTCCGTCTTCAGGGCTGCCGGGGAGCCTTCTTTACTTAGATGGTCAATAAACTACAGAATCTGTTAGGGTTTTGCCGATCAAGCCACTCAAGAAACTCAAGTACCCGGCAGGAAGGAAGTGGAAGTAGATGAAACTCAAGACTCTCGCCATCGCGGCACTCGCCCTTTTCGGGCTCGCCGTCCCGGCGTCTGCCGGTGCACAGACCCTGATCGGGTCGGGCTCGGTTGCCGCGCAGCCCGTGCTGGAAGCGCTGTTCAAGACCTACACCAAGCAGGTCAACCACAAGGTCCACTTCGTCTATACGGCGGACGGGGGCAACGCCGGCATCAAGGACGTTCAGAACGGCACCAGTCAGTTCGCCGGGCAGGCCCGTACGCCGCTGCCGAGCGACGCCGGGACGACCTACATCAAGCTCTACCTCGATGGCCTCTGCATGGACGTAAATCCGCACAACAAGGCCACCAATGCCTCGATTGAACAGATCCGCAACATCTACACCGGCCTGACGACGAACTGGAGCGCGATCGCCGGCTCGGGGCTCGACACGACCATCGACCCGGTCGGCCGCGACACCAACGGCGGGACCTACAACTTCTTCCTGCAGGCGGTGCTCAACAACCAGGCTCCGTCCTCGAACGTGAACGCGCTGACCGCGGACGGCCTGGTCGTCAACGCCGTCAAGCAGGACCCGAACGCGATCGGCTACGCCGGGCTTGCCTGGCAGTCGAAGGGGATCAAGCCGATCAAGGTCAACGGCATCCCCTGCACGCCGAAGACGATCAAGCCGCTCAAGTACCCGCTGTCGCGCTTCATCTTCATCGTCCTGCCGACCGCGAGCCCCAATCCCGGCGTCGAGAAGTTCGTCGACTGGGCTCGTCGCAGCCCGCTCGCCGGAGAAGTGATCAACAAGGCCGGCGGGGTCGCCGCCTTCAACAAGAAGAAGTAGCGCGGGGCAGGCGTGGACGACGGTTTCTCCCTGGAGCACGGCCCACGGTGGCCGGACCGGCGCGTCGGGCAGTGGCTCGGCGCGCTGGTCTGCGCCGTCGTCGCGCTGCTCTTGGCGATGATCGTCTCGGTCCTCCTGCGCGGATGGCCGTCGTTCGCCCACAACGGCCTTGCCTGGTTCGGCCCCGGCGGCAACGTCGACGACCAGCTGAACGCGGTCAGCCTCTCCGGCCAGGGCGCGGAAGCGGCCACCTACACCTTTCACGCCTGGCCGCTGATCTGGAGCACGATCCTGATCACCGGCGCCGCCGTCGCTATCGCGCTCTTCTGCTCGCTCTTCGTCTCCGTCTTCGTGGTCGAGTTCGCGCCGGAGTGGATGCGCAGCGCCCTGGAGCCCGTGATCCGCTTCCTGGCCAGCGTGCCCTCGGTGATCTACGGGCTGCTCGGCGTGCTCATCGTGGTTCCCTTCATCGGCAACCACCTCGTGACCGAGCCCGAGCGCGCCTCGGTCGCCGGGGTGATCTCGCTCAGCGGCTACAGCCTGCTCGCCGCGATCCTGATTCTCACGGTGATGATCGCGCCGCTGATGGTCTCGATCTTCTCCGACGGTCTGCGCTCGGTGCGTCCGGGCTGGCTCGAGGGCTCGCTGGCGGTGGGCGTCAATCGCTGGCGGACGATGTGGAAGATCGCGGTCCGCAGCGCCCGCCCCGCGATCGTCGCCGGGACCGTTCTGGCGGTCGCCCGGGCGATCGGCGAGTCGGTAATGCTGGCGATGGTCTCGGGATCGGTCGGCTTTGCCCCCAACCCCGCCGACGGGCTGATCTTCTTCTATGAGCCCTCGCGGCCCCTGGCGCCGACGATCGTCAAGAACATCGACCAGCTCAGCTCCGAGCCGGCGAACGCCACGCTCTTCGCCATCGCCACGGTGCTCTTGTTCTCGGCGGCGACGCTCTCGCTCGCCGGCTGGGTCGCCCGCCGGGCGATGAGCAGGTACGGAGCCACCGCATGACGGCGCAGGCGACTCCGGCGCCGCCCGTTCCGGCGGGCCCGCCTGTTGCCCCTCCGGTGGCCGGTGGGCCCAAGGCCCCGGTCGAGGGCAGTGCCGCCTGGCGCCTCTCGGATCGCATCGGCCTGGCGATCTGCTGGGCGCTCGGCCTGATCTTCTGCGCAATCGCGGTGGCGATCGTCGTCTACCTGCTGGTTCAGGGCGTCAAGTACCTGAAGCCCTCGATGCTCGTCACCCCGGCGACCTCGGGGTTCAGCGAAAGCCAGACCGGCGGCTTCTCCGACGCCCTGATCGGAACCCTGATCGTCGGCGCGATGGGGATAGCGATCGCCCTGCCGATCGGGGTCGGCGTCGCGGTCTGGCTGGTCGAGTACGGGCGCCCCACCGTGCTCGCCCGGATCACCGAATCGACGATCGAGGCGATCGCCGGCATCCCGACCATCGTCCTCGCCCTGTTCGGCACGGTGATCTTCAAGAGCACGGCGCTGGGCTTCCTCAGCCGCAGCTCCGAAGGCATCGTCTTCGGCCGCTCCTTCTTCGCCGCTTCGGCGATGCTCTCCCTGGTCGCGCTGCCGCTGATCGTCGCCAGCACGCGCGAGGGTCTGCGGGCGATCCCCCAGCACGTCCGCGAGGCCTCCTATGCGGTCGGCAAGACCAAGGGAGCGACGACGCGGCGCATCCTGCTGCCGACCTGCCGGCCACAGCTGGCGACCGGCGCAATGCTCGGCCTCGGACGGATCATCGGCGACACGGCGATCATCGTCGTCCTCCTCGGCGCCACGCAGAACTTCGCGCCGGTCGGCGGCGCCTTCCCGCTCAACTACCTGCGCGGGGCGGGGACGACGCTGACCAACTTCGTCTATGAGGCCTCGCCGACCGGCAACCTCAACCAGCCGCAGAAGGCCTACGCGGCCGCCTTCGTCCTGCTGCTGATGGTCCTGGCGCTGAATGCGGCCGTGGATCTCGTCCACCGCCACTCGAAACGGACGGGCTCATGGGGTTCCTGACCCCACCGCCGATCCGCCGTCTTCCCCTCGAGGATCCCGGCCCGGCCCGCGAGGCTCCGACGCCGGAGCACTTGAACGGCAACGGTGCCGTCCCGCCCGGCAGCGCCTTCACCGCGGCCGGGCGGTCTATCGGGGCGCCGCAGTTCTCGATCCGGCGCATGGAGGTCGAGGAGGTCTCTGTCTCCTACGGGCAGCGCGAAGCCGTGAAATCCGTCTCGCTGCCGGTCCGCCAGGGCGAGGTGCTGGCGATGATCGGCCCGTCGGGCTGCGGCAAGACCACGCTCCTGCGCTCGCTCAACCGCCTCACCGAGTTGACCAAGACCGCGCGGCTCAGCGGCCGCATCCTGCTCGACGACGTCGACATCAGCTCGATCGAGCCGACCTCGTTGCGCCGCCGGGTGACGATGGTCTTCCAGCAGCCCAATCCGTTCCCGATGAGCATCTTCGACAACCTCGCCTACGTGCTGCGCGAGCAGGGGTCGCGCCGTCAGCGCAAGAAGGCGCTCGAGCCCAAGGTCCACAGCGCCCTGCAGCGGGCCGGGCTCTTCGAGGAGGTCAAGGACAACCTCGACCATCCCGCGCTGAAGCTCTCCGGCGGCCAGCAGCAGCGGCTCTGCATCGCCCGTGCCCTCGTCGCCGAGCCCGAGGTGCTGCTGCTCGACGAGCCCTGCTCGGCGCTCGACCCGCAGTCGACGCAGGTGATCGAGGACCTGATCGTCAAGTTGCGCGACGACGTCGCCGTCGTCATCGTCACCCACAACCTCCAGCAGGCCTACCGCGTCGCCGACCACGTCGCCTTCATGTATCTGGGGGAGCTGGTCGAGTACAACAGCGCCACCTCGCTCTTCGGCTCGCCCCGGGAGCCGCGGACCAAGGAGTACGTGAGCGGTGCGTTCGGCTAGCCCCCTCTTCGTCCGTGCGCTCGCGCTCGCCTTCGGGCTGGCGCTGCTTGCCGGCGTCTTCGCCGGTTGCATGACCACGCAGGAAACCGCCGCGCTGAGGCAGGCGCGGGCGAAGCAGATCCTCAAAGCGCGGGCGATCCGCAAAGAGAAACACGCCCACGAACACCACCGACCGAGGAGCCAGAAGCGATGAGCGTTCAGACCCCCCAGGCCGAGCCGGCGTCGACCTCGACCGGCCGCTACGAGCCATGCGAGGAGTGCGGCGCGCCGATGGACCTCCAGCAGCGCTACTGCGTCAACTGCGCCGCCAGGCGCGGCAACGGCGCCAATCCGGCTTCTCGCTACTTCGCGTCGATGAGCAAGAAAGCCCGGCGACCGCCGGTGCGGGTCGGCGCCAAAGGCGGGAGTGGCAGCCGTGCCGCCGCAGTCTCCTTCTTCGCCCTGCTGCCGATCGCCGTGGCGATCGGCGTGGTCGTCGGTCGCGCCGGCTCAGGCGATGACAGCTCGGCGATCATCGACGCCCTGCGCCGGCAGGGGGGCTCCTCGGCAAGTGCGGGCCCGGTGGCCGGCGCGGCCGCGGCGACCGGCACGAGGAACGCTCGTGCGAAGAAGAGCGCCGAGCAGGGAGGCAAGGGCGCCGGCAAGGTCGTCGCCAAGACGCAGTACGGGAGCGTCCACCAGGTCACCGGTTACAAGCCGGACAAGCAGACCGAAGAGGAAGGCAAGAAGCTGGTCGAAAACAACGTCGAACAGACCGGCAGCAGCTACATCGAAGCCCAGACCAACCTGCCCGACGTGACCGTCGTCGGTGGGAATCCCGACGAAGCCCCCAGCCTGCCGACCGGGAAGGGCCAGCCGTGAGCGAGAATCAGCCTTCCAACCAGGAGCTGGTCGGCCAGCGTGATCGCCTCTTGGAGAAGTTCACGGTGATGCAGGCCGACCTCGGGGGGGCCTTCTACGAGATGGCGATCCGCGATCACGTGCGGTTGGACGTGCTGACCCGCAAGGCGGCCGAGCTGCAGCGGGTCGACGCCGAGCTGCTCGCGGTCGAGCGCCTGCTCGAGCTGGACCGCTCCGACGCGGCGGGCAACTGCCCGAATTGCGGCTCGCCCTACGGGCCGGCGCTCAGGTTCTGCGGTCAGTGCGGGCAGACGCTGATGGCGACGGCGGAGGCTCCGTGAGAGGGCCCGCCGGCATCTTCCACCGCGCCGTAGCGGCGGCGGCGAGCCTGACGGGCAGACGCTTCGGCCTGCTCGTCGCATCCTCGCTCGTCGCCACCTCGGCGATCGTCGCCGGCGCGCTGAGCAATCCGGCCGGCAATGGCCCGCTCGCGGCCCTACTCGGCAGCACGCTTGCCGCCGACCCGAGGCCCGCCGCCTCCTCAGCCGCACCCGGAAGCCCGGCCGGTGGATCCTTCGCGCCGGCGGCGGGCGAAGCCGCAACGGCCTCGGCGCCGCTCGCCACGCCGCCCTCATCGCCGGAACCGCTCAGCAGCGGCCCGGAAAGCGAAGCGCCGCCCGAAAAACCGGCGCCGGAATCGCCGCCGACGCCCGAAGCCGGTCGGATCAAGCACGTCTTCGTCATCTCCCTGACCAGTCCGGGCTATGAAGCGACCTTCGGCGAAGGCTCGCAGATGCCCTACCTCGCCGGCACCCTGCGCCCAGAGGGTGTGCTGCTCAGCAACTACACGTTGCTGGACGGCGCCGGCATCGCCAACGGGCTCGCCGCCATCAGCGGCCAGCCCCCGAATGCGCAGACCGGGGCGGGCTGCCCGACCTACGCCGAGTTCCCGCCCGGCGCCAAGGCCGACGGCAAAGGCGTGCTCGACGGCGCCGGATGCGTCTATCCGGTCGAAACGCTGACCCTCGCCGACCAGCTGACGTCGGCGCGCTTCACCTGGCGCGCCTACATGGAGGGCATGGTCGACGAGTCGGGAAGGCCCGACACCTGCGTCCATCCCGGCTCCGGCGAAGCGGAAGTGCCCGTCCCCGGCGGATATGCAGCCACCCAGAACCCCTTTGCCTATTTCCACTCGCTGCTCGATCTCGGCGACTGCGCGATCAACGACGTCTCGATCGAACAGCTGAGCGGTGACCTGCGCAGCGCGGCAAAGACGCCCAACTACTCCTATGTCGCCCCCACGCCGTGCGATGCGGGCGCACCGGGCCAGTGCGGCGCCGGAGCGGCGGAAGGCCCCGCCAATGCCGACGCGTTCCTGGCGGAATGGGTGCCGAAGATCGAGGCGTCACCGGTCTTTAAGAAGGACGGCCTTCTGGTCGTCACCTTCGACGCGGCGGCGTCCCCGGCTGAAACGGAAACGACCGGTCCGGCGGGCGATCCACTGCGAGTCGGGGCGCTGCTCGTCTCCCCGTTCGCGACGAAAGGCGCGACCGACGCCGCTTCCTATGGCCCGTACTCGCTCTTCCGCTCCGTCGAGGAACTCTTCGGCCTGCAGCCGCTGGCGAAGGGCGCGGACGCCGAGACGAAGACCTTCGCGCCCGGACTGCTCGGGGAGACCGGCGGCGACTAGCCGCGAGATCCAGATGATCGGGCCCGCCATCCATCTGACCGCGAAAGTCGACTACGCGGTGCGGGCGATGGTCGAGCTGGCCGCCGCCGGCGGGGGGCCGCTCAAGGGAGAAGCCATCGCCACAGCTCAGGACGTCCCCCTCAGCTTCCTGGAGAACATCCTGATCGAGCTCCGTCACGCGGGCCTCGTCCGCAGCCAGCGCGGCCGGGAAGGCGGTTATCGGCTGGCCCGCCCCGCCGAGGAGATCACGGTCGCCGACGTGATCCGCGCCGTCGAGGGGCCGATTGCCAGCGTCCGCTCCGAAGGCCCGGATGAAATCGCGTATTCGGGTACGGCTGAGCCACTGCGTGACGTGTGGGTCGCGCTTCGCGCCAACATGCGCGCGGTGCTCGAGTCAGTGACCCTGGCCGGCATCGCCGGCGCAGAACTGCCGCCGGAGGTCATCCGGCTGACCGAAGTGCCAGAGGTCCGCTGAGCTCGGTGGACTGGGAGCACGGTTGCCAGGGGCGAGCGAAGAGGTCATATGACTTCCGTATGGCGCTGAAGCGCAGCGCCAGTGCAGCCTCGCAATACCGCCGCGGCATGAGTTCGTACTCGGCCTCGAACACCGCCTTTCGACGGCGCACGAAGGGTCGATAGAGACCACATTCGTCGTATTGGAAGCACTGCTCGACGACCGCGAAGTCGAAGGCGCCGACCAACTGCTGTGCCTGACGACCGTCGTTCTTCAGCGCCACCGCCATGCCGCGGTCGTGCACCTCGCGGGCCACCCAGCGATTGAAGCGCAGCTGATCGGCTCGGGTGATGTGGAACCCGGTCCGGTTTTCCGGTTCCCAACCGGCGAGGTTGTCGGGCTCGACCGCGTCGAAGCCCTTGCGCGCGCACATCGTGAAGCGGCGCTTCAGCGGCCGCTCGAACCGGTGGAAGCGGCTGACGTCCAGCCAACGCTCGTCGGGGAAGCCCTGGTAGCGGCGGCCGATGACCGAGCTCGGGAATTGGCCGGCGTCGGGACGGTAGCTCTCCCAGCTGCCGACGTCGAGATAGCAGACGACCCTGCGGCCCTGCCGGTGCAGCTGACGGATCGTCGGCTTCGACGTTTCGAACCCGTCGACGTCATAGACGGCGGCATCGATCGAGGTGTCGATCGTCCCCTGCAGCTGCCACTGCCACGGCCCGGTGGTCGGCTCAGGGTGCCAACGGCGATCGCTTTGGCGGTGCTCCTCGTAACCGCGGTGTCCGTGAGCCGGGGCGCTCTGCACGCATGGCGCAAAGGCCGGCGCCAGCAGCGCGAGAGCGGCGTATCGGCGGTAGGCGAGGCGCACTGGTTTGACGCTACCGCCCGGCTCAAGCGGCGTCTTCAAATACCGCGCACGGCCAGCTCGGTGACCAGCAGGACCAGGGCGGCGAAGGCGAGCACCGTGTCGTTCGATCCCGTCCGGGCTTCTGCTGTCGATGTTTTCTTGTCAGGTGGCGAAAAGACAGCTATATTTCTAAAAAATGTATCGCTCTCATTCGGTTTCTGTCGGCTTCGCTTCGCCCAGGGCGTCCTCATGACCCCGCCACGCTCGGACGCCGCCCAGGCTCGAGCCCTCGAGCCGAGCTGGGAGCTGCCGCGGGGGCACCATCGGTTGCCGCGGGAGGTCGCGGCCCAGCACCAGCGCGACAGGTTGATCGCCGGCGTCGCCACCGCGATCGCCGAGCACGGCTACCGCGACCTCACGGTCGAGCATGTGATCGGGGCGGCGGGAGTCTCGCGGGCCACTTTCTACGCGAACTTCGAGAACAGGGAGGAAGCGGTTACCGTCGCCCACGAGGTGATCTTCGAACGCTTCCTCGGTCTCGTCTTCCGCACCTGCAGTGCGGCCTCGGAGTGGCCCTTCAAGGTCAAATCGGTGATCGAGGTGACGCTCGAATACGCCGCCGTCGAGCCGGCGCAAGCGGGCCTCCTCACGCTGGATGCGCTCTCGGCCAACGTCGAGATGGTGCAGCAGGTGCTCGCCTCCACCGATCACCTGGCGGCGCTGCTCAGCCGTGGCCGGGCGCACGGCAAGGAGGCGGCCACGCTGCCGGAGCTGACCGAGAAATCGCTGGTCGGCGCCCTCACGGCGATCGTCTCCAGTCGCATCGCCGGCGGCGAAGCGGAGCGGCTGCCCGAGCTGGCGCCGCAACTGGTCGAGCTCACTCTGACGCCCTACGTGGGCGCCGCCGAAGCCAAGCGGGTCGCCGGCAGAGACGGCTAGGCTCTCGAACCGATCCCGGCGGCGACCCACGACGTCGGGGCCCGGAGTAAACGCAGCGGTGCTTCTCCGCAGACCAGAGCGTCTCGGTGAAAACCTCGGTGCGGAGTATTCTCAGCCACCATGCGGGCGCTGCCGGGTCGAGCATCGCAAACGTCACTGTCGACTGGCGTCACTCGCGCGACGGTCAAAGAGGATCAGCGTCGGCGCATCCTGCGGGCGACCGGCGAGCTGGTCGCCGAACGCGGCTATCACGCCGTCACGGTCGAGCTGATCGTCAAGCACGCCCGCGTCAGCTTCAAGACCTTCTACGGCCACTTCGCCAACAAGGAAGAATGCTTCGTCGAGCTCTTCGAAACCGTGATGGCGGAAGCCCGCGGACGCATGGAGGCGGCGGTCGAGCGCGAGCGCGCGAGCGACGCACCCTGGCCGCAGCAGGTCGCCGCGGCCCTGCGGGCGCTCTTCGACGTATTGCTCGCCGACCCGCTGATCGCCCGCGCCTCGATCGTCGACGCGCCGACGGTCGGGGCCGTGATGATCGACCGATACCAGAAAGCCATGAGCGGACTGACGCCGCTGCTGCGCCAGGGTCGAGAGCTCGTCCCCGACGCCGACGACCTGCCACCCACTCTCGAGGACACGCTCGCCGGCGGGCTGCTGTGGTCGGCCTACCAGCGCCTCATCGTCGGCGAGGTCGATCGACTCGAGACGCTGCTGCCCGAGGCCGTCGTCTTCGTCCTGCGCCCCTATGTAGGGGCGCAGGAAGCGGCGAGATGGGCGAAGTGGGCCGAGGAGGGGCCCGAGGAAGGGGAGGGGGCCGCCTCGGCGGCGTCCTGAGGACGAGTACCACGGGCATGGAGCTGCTGCCGGTGACCGGGCGGCGCCGGATACGCTTGATCTGTGTCTGATCGAAAGCAGGCGGATCGCGCCGAGCTCGGTCCCCTGCCGGGCGGCCACCACGGCCTCTCCCGCGAGCAGGTCACGGAATCCCAGCGTGAGCGGCTGCTGGCCGGCCTCGCGCAGGCGGTCGCCGCGAACGGCTATCGGGCGACGACGATCACCCAGATCGTCAAGGCCGCGTCGGTGTCGAGCCGCGCCTTCTACGAGCTCTTCGAGAGCAAGGAGGAATGCTTCCTCGAGGTGTTCGACGCGGTCGTCAGGCACCTCGAGGACCTGGTCGTGGAGGCGGTGCGAGGGGAACCCGACTGGCCCCACCAGACGATCGCCGGGCTGCGCGCGACGCTCGGCTTCTTCGGCGAAGAGCCCGATCTCGCCCGTCTCTGCCTGGTCGAGCCGGTCACCGCGACCCCCGCCATCGCGACCCGCTTCCGCGACGTCGTGGTCGATAAGTCGCGGGCGCTGAAGCCCGGCCGCCTGGAGCGTGCAGAGGCCGAGGAGCTGCCCGACTCGACCGAGGACTCGCTGCTCGGTGGCCTCATCGCCCTCACCTCACGCTCGATTCTCGCCGGCGACGCCGACTCGCTCGAAGACCTGCTGCCCGACCTGGCCGACTTCGTCCTCTCGCCGTACCTCGGTCCCGAGGGGGCCAAAGAGCTCGTTGTCGAGTTGGCTGAAAGCCGCTCCTAGAGCCAAGTCACACCCGTTCCCAAGGGAGACGCGCGGTATTCTAGAAAATACTACACTATCTTCAAAAAATTCTCCTTGACTCTCAACTAGACATCTGCTTTTCTAGAACGCGGTTCCGCCAGACAGGCGGGCAGGGAAAGCAGGGAGGAGCTCGCGGGAACGGGCTCCATGACCAAGGGAGAGGTAGATCGCAGTGATACGGGACATCGCAGACGCCTTCGCGCAGACGGCCGCCGTCCATCGCGCTCTTGTCCCGGCCGGAGATCGATGCCGGGGCGCTCGCCACCGCTCCACCCCTCCGCCGGCCACCGACTTCACCACCCACGCATGAGCCACCACGAGCAAGGAGAGAACGTGAACGCAAGGGCACGCATCGCCGCCTTCTTCAGCCGGTCCGCCGCGCGCGGAGCCGAGCAGGATCGTGCCCTCACGCCCCCAACCTCCCCCCGCGCCAGAGGGGCCGGCGCGCCCTCGCTCCGCCTCGCGCTCCTTGCCGCGCTCGGAATCCTCGCGCTGACCCTGGTCCTCGCCGTCGCCCTCGCCGGCGCCGCCGTCCCCGCGGTCACGCTCGTCGAACCCGCCACCTCGGTCGAGTACTCCACCGCCCACCTCGAAGGCGAAGTCAACCCCGAAGGCCACGAAACCTTCTACCACTTCGAGTACATCACCGAAGCCCAGTACCTCGCCAACGTCGGCGCCGGCGAATCGGCCTTCACCGGCGCCCCGGAAACGGCCACCGAAAGCCTCCCCGAAAGCGCCGGTCTCACCTCGGTCAGCGCCGATCTCACCGGCCTCGCGCCCGAAACCCCCTACCACTTCCGCCTCGTCGCCACCAACGAGTCGGGCCCCAACTTCGCACCCTCCGGTGCCCCCTTCACGACCAAAGGCCCCGTCACCGCCCCCGTGGTCTCGATCCCAACTGTCTCCGACGTCGCCTACACCACCGCCAAAGCGTCGGGCGAAGTCACCGCCGGCGACGTCGACCCCGCCTTCAACTCCCCCTGTCACTTCGACTACGTCACCGACGACCACTTCACCGCCGAAGGCTTCGAAAACCCGAGCCAGGCCCCCTGCGACTCAGAACCGACCGGCGCCGCCGCCACCCCGGTCAGCGCCGGCCTCACGCCCGCCACCACCTACCACCTGCGCTTGGTCGCCACCAATGCCGGCGGCACCAGCTCCGAACCGGCCGCCTCCAGCTTCGCCACCAAAGCCGTCGCCAAACCGACGATTGCCGTTCCGCTCGCCGTCTCGGCGATCACCTCCTCCTCCGCCCACCTCGCAGCCGAGGTCGATCCGGGTGGGACGGGAGACGCCGCCTTCGACACCGCCTGGACGATCACCTGCACCCCGCTTCCCTGCTTCGACGCGAACGGCCACCCCGGCCACCCGCTCAAAGGCACCGTTCCCGGCGGGCCCGCCCAGGACGTCGAAGCGGACGCCGCCTCTCTTCAGCCCAACCTCGAATACACGATCAAGCTGACCGCCGAGAACCTCGGCGGCGAAGTCGAAGAATCCAAGAGCTTCAAAACCACGGCCACTGCTCCGACGCTCAGGGCCTTTGCCGCCGGCCCGATCCAGGCGACCCAGGTCTCGATCAACGGCCAGATCAACCCGCGGAACTCGCCGACCGAATACTGGTTTGAGTGGGGCGCCGCCGACTGTTCGGCAAACCCCTGCCAGAGCATTCCCGCCTCCAAAGACGCAGATGCGGGCTCGGGAGGCGCCAACGTCTATGTCAGTCGCCTGCTCACCGCTCTCAACCCCGACACCACCTACCACTTCCGCCTCCTCGCCAAGAACGCCTCAGGGACGACCGAAGGGCCCGACCAGCAGTTCTCCACCGCCGCGGCGACCTCTCCCTGCCCCAACCCCGGCGCCCTTGGGGCCGGCCAGCTACCGGACTGTCGCGCCTGGGAGATGGTCTCGCCCCCCGACAAGAGCGGCGGCAACGTCGCCGCGAACACCGCCAGGACCCACGCGGCCGCCGACGGCAACGCGGCCACCTTCGCCTCGAGCGTGGGCTTCGCGGACGTCCGCGGGACCAACACCGCGGCCGAATACATGGCCCGCCGCGACGGAGCAGCGGGGACCAACGGCTGGAGCACGCACGCGATCACGCCGGTGCAGCGCTCGTTCCCCGCTCTTGCGGGCGCTTTTGCGAAAGTGGCACCCGCATACGAAGGCGATTTCTCCGCCGACCTCAGCCGCGGCGTCTTTCTCTCCATACGCCCGTTGACCGAAGACCCGAGCGCCGCCTATGCCAGCAACCTCTACCTGCGCTCCGACCTGAGCAGCCCCGGCCCCGGCTCCTACGGCCTGCTCACCGACTCGCTCGCCCCGGCCTCCTCGTTGTCGCCGGTCTCACTGCTCCAAGAAGGGCAGCCCTTCTTCGCGGGCGCCTCCTCGGATTTCAGCCACGTCATCTTCGAATCGCAGCTCGGCCTGACCGAAGAAGGCCCCTCGGCGCCCCAGCTGGGCACAGCCAAGCTCTATGAGAACGCCGCAGGCACGGTCCGCGTCGTCGGCCGCGTCCCGGTCGAACCGGCCACCTCCTGCGACGATTCCGGCGCCCCCGCGGTGCAGTGCGTGCAGGCCGAAGGCTCGGCGGCCGGGATCCTGGCCAGGAGCGAACATTACCCCGCCCGCATGATCTCCGCCGACGGCTCGCGCGTCTTCCTCA
>JASLJO010000037.1 GCA_030152505.1 Solirubrobacterales bacterium
GCCTCCCCGTTGGAGCTCCACTGCGCGGCGGTCACGTTCTGCTGGCGGATACGAGTCATCGCTGTGTCAATCCCTCGCTTGCGGCGCGCCCGTCTGGCGGGCGCGATCGATTACCGGTCCGACTCCTAATGAAGAGCCAAAGGAGGGTAATGGGACGGCGCGGAAAATGCCTTTGTACGGCGGTCCAAGGTTGCGCGGCGGGGCTTGTCCATTCGTTCGCCGCGGCGAGACCGGAAGAGATCGTCCGGGCGATCGCGGCTCCTCAGCCGAGCGGGCGGCGCAGCGTGCGCAGCAGTCGCTCGACCGCGTCCTGGTCGGGCTGCACCGGCGTGCCACGGCGTTTGATTGCCAGGTAGATCAGCACCGCCGCCACGGCCGAGCCGCCGACCCCGAGCATGAGGAAGGCGAGCTCGGTGTCGATTCGCTCGACCATCCAGCCGAAGTTCATGCCGAAGAAGCCGGTGAGGAAGGTCAGCGGCAGGAAGATCGTCGCCACCACGGTCAGCCAGTACATGGTCTCGTTCATGCGCAGATCCATCGTCTGAGCCATCGAGCTGGCCGCCGCGTCGATGCCGTCGACGAGGCGGTTGAGCTGCTTGTAGACCCGCTCGAAATAGCGCTCGCTGTCGGTGACGAGGCCCGCGACCTGGCTGATCTCCTCGCTGATGCGCTCGAAGATCCCCCGTTGCGGCCCCAACTGGCGGCGCATCGTCGTCAGCTGCAGGCTGATCGCCCGCAGCGTGCCCATCCGCACGCGCGCGTTGCTGACGCTACCCGCCAGGAACTGGAGGCCCTCCAGGGCCAGCTCGGTGTCGCTGAGCGCGTCGAAGGCGGTCGCCGTCATCGCGTCGAGCACGGCGTAGACGACGTACTGCTCGCTGCGGCCGTCGGCGCTGAAGCCGGGCAACATGGAGGGCAGGGACACCGGCTCGCGGTGCACGGTCAGCAGGTAGTCGCCGTGGACGAGCACGTTGACCTCGATCGCCTGCAGCGCGGGAGCGCTGTCGGCCTCCGCGGGCGTGGATTCCACGTAGCAGTGGAAGGGAAAGACCACCTGCTCGCGGGTGGCGTGGAAGCGGCGCGAGGGGCGCTCCCCTTGTTCGAAGGCGAGCAGCGGCTGCAGGGCGTCCGGCGGCACCTCGAGCGCCTTGGAGATCTCCCCGGCGGGCAGGTCGGCTACGCAGAGGTCGATCCAGAAATAGCTTCCCGCCGCGCGCAGCGCCGCGATCCGCTCGCGCTCGGCGTTGCCCAGGCCCTCGACGATCTCGCTCATCGACAAAGCGAGGCTAGAGCGCCGCGAGGACGCCCCAGCGGGCATATGGATGCATTCGGGGGCCTATGGACCCCCGAATGCGTCAACGAGCGGCTTGGAGGAGGCCCAGAGGATGGCGTAGGCGGAAACCGTGACCGGAACGCAGGGTTTCGCTCCAGCCGGGGCCGTTGCCGTCGCCTTCGTCGCTCGAGGTATCCCAGCGCAGGCCGGCGATCACGGCGAATACGTGACTGTGGTTGGCGTAGATCCGCACCCAGCTGCCCGGACCGCCGCCTCCCCAGCGCATGAAGCCGGTCGAGTCGAGCGGCGATTCGAGCAGGCCGGCGGCGTGCAGCACGTAGCTGACCGAGCCCGAGCAGTCATAGCCACGCGAGCTCCAGTGCCGATGACCACCGCCCCAGCGGTAGGGACGGTGGCGGATGTGGTTGGCCGCGCGGATCATCGCCTTGACCGAAGGTGGCGCGGTGGGAGGTGGCACCGCTCGGCCTCCCGGCGTCAGCGTCGCCTCAGGGACTTTGGCCACGGCACCGTCGGCACCAACGCCCGTCGCGATCACAGTCAGGCAGCAGACCGCGAGAGGGATGTTCATGCCCCTGCGCATGAAAGAGCCCTATCGGCAGCGGCAGGCCACGACTTGAGGTTGGAGATGGAGCTGGCTTTCGGCGCCGATCGAATAGCCTCCGCGGGCCCGTTCCAAGCCAGAAATCCGGAGGACCGACCCGAATGTTCGTCTCGAAGGCCGCCGTCGTCGGCGGCGGCACCATGGGGGGCGAGATCGCCCAGGCGATCGCCGCCTCCGACATCCCCGTCGTCGTCAAGGACGTCGACCAGAAGTTCGTCGACGCCGCAATTGAGAAAGCCCGCGCCGTCACCGAGGGCCAGCTCGGCCGCCTGGTCAAGAAGGAGAAGCTGACCCAAGAGCAGGCCGACGCCCGCCTGACCGAAGTGATGGGACTGATCACCGGTACGACGAGCTACGCCGAGTTCGGCGACGTCGACTTCGTGGTCGAGGCGGTGCCCGAGAAGATGGAGATCAAGCAGGCCGTCTTCCGCGAGCTCGACGCCGCCACCCCCGGCCACGCGATCCTCTCCTCCAACACCTCCTCGCTCTCGATCACCGAGATCGGAGAAGCGACGCTGCGGCCCGACAAGGTGGTCGGCTTTCACTTCTTCTACCCGGCTTCGGTGATGCCGCTGGTCGAGGTGATCGCCGGCGAGGACAGCTCGGAGGAGACCGCCACCGCCGCCTACAACTTCGCCCAGGCGATCAAGAAGCAGCCGATCGTCTGCGGCGAGGTCCCGGGCTTCGTCGTCAACCGGGTCCTGATGGCGACGATGGGGGAGATCTGGCGTGCCCAGGAGAAGGGAGGGCTCTCGCTAAAGGCGATCGACGAGGCGATCGCAAGTGCCAAAGCGGCGCCGATGGGCCCCTTCTTCCTCACCGATCTGCTCGGCCTCGACACCGTGCTGCACGTCGCCGAGCACCTCAATAATTCCTACGGCGAGAGCTTCTACGTCCATGAGGGCCTGCGGGGCCTCGTCGCCGACGGCAAGCTCGGCGCCAAGAGCGGCGGCGAGGGCTTTTTCAAGGAGGGAGAGCAGAACGTCCCCGGTGAGGCTGAGCCCGACGCCGAGGAGCTGGTGGCGATGTTCACCGGCCGCGCCCTGATCGAGGCCTGTCAGCTGGTCGAGGAGGGCATCTGCTCGGTGCGAGACATCGACCTCGGGATGATGGCCGGCGCTGGACTCGATCCCCGCAAAGGCCTCTTCCCGCCGTTCTGGAAAGCCGACCTCGAGGGCCTCGACACGATCCTCGAGCGGATTGAGCAGCTCGAGGAGAAGCACGGCGAGCGCTTCGCCCCCCCGGTGCTGCTCAGGCGCCTCGTCGCCCAAGGCCGCCTCGGGCTCAAGTCGGGTCAGGGCTTCTACCCCTACGCGCAGCCCGACGAGGGCGATCAGCCGGAGACGGTGAAGCTGGAGACTCGAGGCGACGTGGCGATCGCCTGGCTCGCCAACGCGCCGATGAACGCGATCTCCCCCGACGTGATCCGCGACCTCGGCAGCGTCTGGGCGAAGGTCAAGGGCTCGGACGGGATCGGCGCGATGGTCGTCGCCTCCTCGATTCCGGTCGTCTTCTCGGCCGGCGCCGATATCAAGGCCTTTACCCAGATGGACAGAGGTGGTGGCGAGGAGCTGCTGCACACCGCGCACGCGCTGCTGCACGAATTCGGCACCGACAGCGTGGCGACGATCGCCGCGGTCAACTCGATCGCCTTCGGCGGTGGTTGCGAGCTGGCGATGGCCTGCGACGTGCGGATCGCCGCCGAGGCCGCCGTCTTCGGCCAGCCGGAGATCAAGCTCGGGATCGTGCCCGGGTTCGGTGGCACCCAGCGGTTGCCGCGCCTTGTCGGCCCCAACAAAGCGCTGGAGATGAACCTGATCGGCGACGCGGTGCTCGCCGGGGAGGCGCTCGAGTTCGGTCTCGCCAACCGCGTCGTTCCCGACCACGAGCTGTTCGAGACGGCGCTGATGTGGGCGCGCAAGCTCGCTGCCCAGGCGCCGATCGCGCGCGCACAGATCAAGAGTGCCTCGCACAAGGGCGACCTCGACGAGGGCATCGAGGCCGAGAAGCAGGCCTTCGCCAGCGCCTTCGCCAGCGAGGACGCCAAAGAGGGCATCGCCGCCTTCCTCGGCAAGCGCACCCCCAAATGGAGCGGCAAGTAGCCCCGACCGACGGCCGACGGGCCGAAAAGGGGAGTCCGACTCCCCTTTTCGGCCCATCGGCGGAGTTGGCGGAGTTGGTGCGGGGGTCGCGGTGTACGGTGGCGTTGACGGGGGCGGGGGTGTCGGTGCCGTCGGGGATACCGGACTTCCGCACGCCAGAGACGGGGCTTTGGGCGAACGTCGACCCGATGGAGGTCGCCCACATTGACGTCTTCGAACGCGACCCGGCGCGCTTCTGGTCCTACTACCGTCCGCGCTTCCACTCGCTCGGCGACAAACGGCCGAATGGCGCCCACGAGGCGCTGTCCGAGCTCGAACGACGCGACCTGCTGGCCGGCGTGATCACGCAGAACATCGACCGGCTCCACCGGGCGGCTGGATCGGAGAACGTGGTCGAGGTGCACGGCTCGATCGCCAGCTCGACCTGCCGCAGCTGCCCTGCCTCCTACGAGCTGGAGGAGGTCGACGGGCTCTTCGACGCGGCCGGCGTCGCCGTCTGCTCCTCCTGCGGCGGCGCGGTCAAGCCAGACGTCGTCCTCTTCGGTGAGATGCTGCCGGAAGGGGCGATGCGCAAGGCCCAAGCGCTCGCCGCCGAAGCCGAGTTGATGCTCTGCATCGGTAGCTCGCTCGTCGTCCATCCGGTCGCCGGCCTGCCCGAGGTCACTCTGGCCACCGGCGGCAGGCTGGCGATCGTGACCAAGGGCGAGACCCCCTACGACGAGGTCGCCGCGCTGAAGCTCGACGGCGAGGTCGACGCGGAGCTCGAGGCGCTGCTGGCGGTGCTCGCTCAGCCCTGAGCCGCCGCGGCGATTTCCGCCCGCGTCACCGAAATCCCGGCTTCGTCGCAGACCTCGCCGATCTTCTGCGCCCGCGGGTTGTCGAAGTTGGCGCTGCGGGCGCAGATTTCCTTGGCTTTGGCACCGCAGCCGTTGACCGGTTCGCCGCCGACGCGACCCGCGACCACCGCTGAGACGCACCCGGCCGCCGGCCCCGGGCGGCTGTCGCCGGCCGTCGCCAGGATCAGTGCCAGGATCGCCAGGATGGTGACGAGAGTGCCCCCGACCACCACGTTGCGCTCCCGGGGGGTGAGCCGGCGCAGCGGCGTGTTGACACGCTGAAAATGGCCTTCCAACGGCATTTGCGGCAGGTTAGCGCCTCAGCCTGCGGGGGCGATCCTCCATTTGGGCGAATCCCTCCCGCCGATCTTTAGACGCGTGTACGTAGTGGTCGCCTCCCGATCGCGACAGGGTGGTACGCAACCGCCGTTGGGCTTCGTGAATGTCATTGGAGAGCGCTCCGGATGACGCCCCGTGGATTTGGCGGCTCCCATCCCAAGAAAGGAACACCGGATCAATGGACCTGTTGGCGACGTTGGACACGGGCAACAACTCGTGGCAGATGACTGCTGCGACGTTGGTCGGCCTGATGAGCATCCCGGGGCTGGTCGTGCTCTACGGGGGCGTGATGCAGAAACGCTGGTCGGTGAACTCGATGATGATGGCCTTCGTCGCCTTCGCGATCGTGCTCATCCTCTGGTGTCTGTTCGCCTTCAAAATGGCGTTCGGCACCCCGATGCACGTCCTGAGCGATAGCGGCTTCTTCGGCAATATGTGGGGCAAGCCGGCCTCGATCTTGAGCAGCGGGAGCCTGCTCGAAGACGCGCATATCCCCGAGTACGCGGAACTGGAATTCAGCTTCCCGGAGTCGACGCTGGCCTACTTCCAGATCGTCTTCGCCGCGATCACGCCGATCCTGATGCTGGGCTCGGTGCTGGGCCGGATCAATTTCAGGGCCTGGATGCCGTTCGTCGCGCTCTGGACCGTGTTCTGCTACACGATCAACGCCTTCCTGATCTGGGGCGGCGGCTTCTTCGCCCAGCATGGGGCGGTGGACTTCTCCGGCGGCTACGTGATCCACCTCGCCGCGGGGGTATCGGGATTCGTGGCGGCCTGGGTGATCGGGCCGCGCCTGCAGCGCGACCGCGAGGTCGACGCGCCGAACAACCTGGCGATGGTCGCCGTCGGCGCGGGTCTGCTCTGGATGGGTTGGAACGGGTTCAACGGCGGCGA
>JASLJO010000019.1 GCA_030152505.1 Solirubrobacterales bacterium
GGCGGCGATGAGCGGGTTCAGCGGCTTGACTGAGGAGATTCGCGAGCACTTGGAGACGGTTTTTCACCGCTTCCTCTCCGGCGAGTTACGCCGTGGGCGAGCCCGCATCGCAATCACCGTCAACGGGGATTGGCTTGAGCCATGGGACCCGTTCGCGCGGGTCGAGAAGGCCACCCATGAGTTGCCCAGGCAGTGGCTGCCGCTGCGCCACGGTGGTCGCACGCATCGTGTCGGCGTCCGCCCCTTCGTCCTGCCCAACCAGATCCAGTTCTCCTCGCCTGAGGCGCACGCGGCGGCAGCGGGGCCGAAGCGTTGGAACCGCCAACAGGGCCTCTACATCTACCGCAGGGATCGAATGATCCAGAGCGGAGGATGGAACCGGCTCCGGACCACCGACGAGCACAGCAAGCTCGCGCGCATTGCCGTGAATATCCCCGCCGACGCGGACTCCGCCTTTCGCATCAACGTCTCGAAGATGTCGGTGACGCTCCCACCCGAACTCCGACCCGCTTTGAAAGCGCTGGCCTCTGGCGTCGTGGCCCGAGCCCAGGACGCCTATCGGCAGCGCATGGAACTGGTCGACCGGGTCGACGACTCGGGGCCCGAGGCCGAGACCCGCGAGGAGGACCGGGAGTGGAAGCTGGGCGATCATTGGAGCAAGGTTGTCGCGGTGCTGGAGTCCGAGCTGGCGGCTCAGCCCGAGCTGCTGCGCCGGGTGCTGGTGAGGCTGAGCGGCGCGGGCAGCGAGGCGAGCTCGGTCCACTCGGTCTCCTGAGCGCTTTCAGGCGGTGGCCGGACGTTCCTCGAGCAGCGCGGCGATCTCGGCCTCGGAGAGATGCTCGAGAACCGTGGTCGTAAGGCACTGTTGGAACCAACGTGCTGCGCTCCGGGTCTCGCCCTCGCTGAGGTTCCGGAAGCTCTCTAGGCACGCTCTTGCCGCAGGCGGGTAGAGGCCGAAGCGCCGCTCGAAGATCGCTTGGAACCGGTCTTGGTTCTCGACGGCGTCGCGCGCCGGCGAGTAGTCGCCGCCATCGCTCATCTGCTCGGCGGTCCACCACAGGCGCGCCAGCGTATTGCGACTCACCCCGTTCAGGCTGCTTCGCCCCAAGAAGCGGGAAACCGCTTCCCCGGTCAACTCCCCGGTCTCCTTCCATTGCTCGTGGTATCTCGGCCACCGCTTCCAGACGACCGCTTGAAATTGGACAGTGAGCCAGTGCCAGACCCTCATGTCGGCCGCCTCGCGCAGCGTGAGGACGGACATCGCGCGGTGCAGCGGCTCGACCAGCTTCCCGTCGATTTCTGAACCCTCGATGTCACCGAGGCCCTCGATCGCCGTGGTGACGGCATCCAGCGGGATCGCCGTGGAGAGGCCCTCGCTCGCTCGCTCCTCGCCCTTCAACGCGGCGGCGAGACCGGCGGCGGTGAGCGGCTTGGAGTATCGGCGGATCATCGCGGCCATCTCAGACACCATCCCCATCTCGGAGTCTGATCAGCCCCGCGAAAGACCGAGTCACATCTGCGTTCTCCAGTACGCGCGGGACCAAGAGCTGCTGCAGACGACCCTGCTCTTGGGGTGAGGCCACGAGTGCAACCAGCTTTTCGACAGCCTCCGGCCGGCTCGCGGTCTCGGAGAAGAGCAGGGGGGACCAGTGGTTGACGACCCGCAATTCCCAATCCGAGAGCGACTCAAGGGCTTGGCCGGGATCCGGCTCGGGGTCGCCCTGCATCAGCCTCGCCAGGTTCGTCGCCACCGCGCAGATCAGCGAGGTCCACACCTGCGCCGCGATGACGGCGAAGGTTGCGTTGCGAACCCGCATTTCCCGCCCCCGTCTTCCGCTCGAGTGCGCGACGTTCTTGAAGTGCGGAATGGCTTCGTTCAGCCAGAGCTCAGGTGGTTCCACATTCATGTCCAAGAGGTAGAGGGACTCCTCGTGGTCCCTTCGCCAAGAGTTCGAGGTCTTCTTAAAGTCGTCCCATTTGATCTCGAGGTGCTGTCCCGCCGAGCTCGGCGGATCGTCCAGATACGCCACGACGACGGGCCCCCAGGCCACGCGCGCGCCGACGTGTCCGGCGAATCCAGAGCAATCCCCTGGCTCGGTCCTGATCATCACCGGCTCGAGTTCGATCGATCCGAAGACGTCGTGTTTCGCCAGGTTCAGCTCGCCGGTCCATGCACCGTCACCATCCCTCGCGAGGTCGATGCTGCGGCGAAACCTCGACCCAAGGCTGCGCGCCGCGACAAGCGTCTTCAGCGGTGGGTCGCTCCGCTCGTGCTCGGGGAACACCGTCTCCAATGGATCACCTCGCTCGAGCACGTGCAGCCGGATCGTGACCTCTGAGTCGTCAGGAACGTTTTGCATCAACAGGCGACGCTCCTCGACGACGACATCGGCTTGATCACTTTGGCAACGCAGCTCCAGGCAGTCACCGCCGGTCCGGTATGGGTAGAACTCGACATGGCTCATGATGCCACCCCTTCGTCGACGCCCTGGACGTCGAGCCGCAGACGAACGCGTCTCGCTCCGTCGGGCGGCAGCTCCTTCAGCGCGTCACTCTCGCCGGCGAAGTCCACCGTGTCGCACCCCTTCGGAACCTTGACCAAGAACGTGCCGGTGTCATCCGGGCCGCTCGCCTGACCTCCGTCAGCGGAGAGCTGGCTGATACCTATTTGCTGGGGACGCGACGAGCCGGCCTCTTGGTCGAGCGAGAGCTGGACGCGGAAGGACCAATCGGAGTCGGTCTGCTTCGAGGCAAAGGTGCCCGAGAACGACCAGCGGTCTCCCTCCAGCTGGGCTCCCGCGGCAGAGAGCCTTTGGGTCATCTGGGGTTCGGTGTCGCCGACCCCCGGCAGCGGGAAGAGCCTCCGCAGGGCCTCGGGACCCTCGTCGCTCTCGACCTTCTCCTCCCCGGTGAGGTCCCGGAGAACCCTGTCTATTTCCTTGAACAGGTCCCGCAGGGCTTTCTGGGAGCCGCGCGTGTACTCGGCTGCGATGCGCTCGGTGTTTGCCCGCCACTCGTCGTGTCCTGCGGGCTCGGCAGCCCGCAGGAACTCCTCCGCAGCCTGGTCTGCAGGAGTCTTGCCGCGGGCGAGGCCAGCCTCGAGCACCGCGTGGAAGTCAAGGTCGAGATTGGTTCCAAGGCCGGGTGAGCGGTATTGGATGACCATGCCACTGCCGCGCTGCAGCGCGATTCGATTCAGGTCCTCCGTGTCACCGCTCTCCGCGAGGCGGACGCGCAACTTCACCGGGGCTTCGAACTCGGGTTTCGGGTTGTCGATCTCGCCGGGTCGGTGCCGCTGGGCAGGAACCCGCAGCTTCAGCTCCCGTTCAATGACGTCCCCCGGTTCCTCGAGCTTTCCGTTCTCGGTCGATTCGCCTGCCTGAGCCTCGACGAATGGCTGCAGTTCAGGTGAGGTTGGATCGACCTCTCGACCGAAGACCCGCTCGTCATCGCGCCAGCCCTCGACGAGTACTCCCATCTCGCCGCGGATCATCGCCGGCCAGAACCAGCGGCGGGCGGACCGCAGGATCGTTTCGCAGACGTCCCCGATCATGTCCTCCTCCTCCAGATTTGGGTCGTCGAATCCGAGGATGAGGATGCTGGTTCCGGACTCCCCGACCTGGCGGC
>JASLJO010000031.1 GCA_030152505.1 Solirubrobacterales bacterium
AGACCGGGCAGCTGATGTCGCGGGCGACCGTCGACCTGCAGTCGATCCGCTTCTTCCTCGGCTACGGCCTGATCTTCATCACCCAGAACCTGCTGACGATCGCGCTGGCGAGCGCGGTGATGTTCATCCTCGAGCCCTGGCTGGCGCTGATCGCCCTCGCACCGGCGCCCTTCGTCGTCTACGCGGCCTCCCGCTACAACCGCGTCTCGCGCCCGGCCGTGCAGGAGGTGCAGCAGCGGCTTGCCGAGCTCACCGCGGAAGCGGAGGAGAACGTCTCCGGGATCCGCATCGTCAAGGCCTTCGCCCGTGAGGAACACCAGCTGCACCGCTTCCAGCGCGCCGTCGCCCGCGTCTTCGACCAGAGCATCTACTCGACCCGGCTGCAGGCGTTCTTCTCCCCCCTGCTCGGCTTTCTGCCCCAACTCGGCATCGCCCTCGTGCTGCTGATCGGCGGGCGTCAGGTGATCGACGGCAATCTCAGCCTCGGCGACTTCACCGCCTTCTACACCTATGTGGCGATGCTGGCGGGACCGATGCGGATGCTGGGGATGACGCTGGGGATGGCACAGCGGGCGATCGCCTCCGGCAACCGCCTCTTCGAGATCCTCGACCGCGACCCGCAGATCGAGAGCCCATCTGAGGCGCCGCCGCTGCCGATGGGCGGCGGGCGGATCGAGATGCGCGGCGTGACCCTGCGCTACGCAACCGATCCGCCGGCGAGCGCTTCCGACATTGACCCCACTGGGGTGGGGTCAATGTCGGCTGCGGCACTCGCGGGCGTCGACCTCACGGTCGAGGCCGGGCGCACGGTGGCGCTCGTCGGGCCGTCCGGATCGGGGAAGACGAGCCTCGTGGCGCTGATCGCTCGCCTGTATGACCCGAGCGAGGGCTCGGTGGCCATCGACGGCGCCGACGTGCGCTCGGTCGACCTGGTCTCGCTGCGCTCGGAGGTCGCCTTCGTCGGCGACGACAGCTTCCTCTTCACTGCCAGCATCGCCGAGAACATCGCCTACGCGCGGCCGCAGGCGAGCCGGAAGGCGGTCGAAGCGGCTGCGCGGCGCGCCCAGGCCGACGAGTTCATCCGCGACCTGCCGGGCGGCTACGACACCCTGGTCGGCGAGCGGGGGATGACTCTCTCGGGCGGGCAGCGCCAGCGGGTGGCGATCGCCCGCGCCCTGCTCGCCGACCCCCGCATCCTGATCCTCGATGACGCCACCTCCTCCGTCGACGCGACGACCGAGGCCGCGATCAAGGCCGGCCTCGGCGAAGCGATGGCGGGACGCACGACCTTGGTCATCGCCCACCGCCTCTCGACCGTCTCGCTCGCCGACGAAGTGGTCGTCATGGACGCCGGGCAGATCGTCGATCGGGGTACGCACGAGGAGCTGCTCGAAGGCTGCGGCTTCTACCGCGAGATCGCCGAGCACGGGCTCGCCGACTCGGTCTTCCTGCAACGCGACCTCGAGCGGCGCGAGGAGGTGGCACGGCTATGAGGAGGCTCTGGCTGATGGTCCGCGGCGAGGACCAGCGCGGCCGCAAGCTGCGCTGGATGGCCGGCCTGCTGCGCCCCTACCGCGGCCGGGTGGCGCTGACCGTGATCGCGATACTGGCGGCCACCGGCGCCGGCCTCGCCCCTCCCTACCTTGCCGGGCAGGCGATTGACGCCGGCATCGTCACCGGCGACACCAGCGCGCTGACGCACATCGTCATCGCCTTCCTCGGCGTCGCCGCCCTCTTCGCCCTCGCCACCTACGCCCAGACCTACCTGGTCGGCTGGGTCGGCACGCGCGCCCTCCAGGACCTGCGCGAGCACGTCTTCGCCCACCTGCAGTCGATGTCGATCGGCTTCTTCACGCGGCGCAGTCCGGGGGTGCTGATCAGCCGCATGACCAATGACATCGAGGCCCTCAACCAGCTCCTCACCAGCGGCGTGACGACCCTCTTCTCCAGCGGTCTCACCCTGATCGGCGTGGTCGTGATCATGTTCCTGCTCGACGTCAAGCTGGCCCTGGTCACCTTCCTGACCTTTCCCCTGGTCGCCCTCGCCAGCGTCGTCTTCCGGGTCGCCTCCCACGGCGCCTACCGGGAGACGCGCGAGCGCATCGCCGCGGTCACCGCATACCTGCAGGAGACCCTGAGTGGGGTGCGGGTCGTCCGCAGCTTCGGCCAGGAGGCGCGTCACGGCGCGGCGATGACCGAGCTGAACGAGGCAAACCGCGAGGCGAACATGCGGACCGTCTTCCTCAATGCCTCCTACTTCCCGGCGATCGAACTGCTGACCGCCGCCGGCACCGCGGCGATCGTCGTCTACGGCGGCACCCAGGCGATCGACCACGCAATCCAGATCGGCACGATCGTCGCCTTCATCGGCTACCTGCAGGTCTTCTTCTCGCCGATCCAGGAACTCTCCCAGCTCTACACCACCTACCAGCAGGGAATGGCCGCGCTCGACAAGATCTTCGAGCTGCTCGACACCGAGCCCGACATGGTCGACGCGCCGGGCGCCGTCGACCCGGGCACGTTGCGTGGCGAGATCGAGATGGAGGGAGTCTGGTTCGCCTACTCCGGCGAGGACTGGGCACTGGAGGAGATCGACCTGCACGTGCCGCCTGGGCAGACCCTGGCCCTGGTCGGCGCGACCGGAGCCGGCAAGTCGACCTTCGCCAAGCTCGTCGCCCGCTTCTACGACCCCCAGCGTGGCCGCGTGCTGGTCGACGGACACGACCTGCGTGGGGTCCAGCAACACGCCCTGCGGCACCAGCTCGGGATCGTCCCCCAGGAGGGATTCCTCTTCTCCGGCAGCGTGCGAGAGAACATCGCCTTCGGCCGACCCGAGGCAGGCCTGGCGGACGTCGAAGCGGCGGCGGCGGCCGTCGGTGCGACCGATTTCATCGCGGCGCTGCCCGACGGCATGGACACCGAAGTCGGCGAGCGCGGGGTGCAGCTCTCGGCCGGCCAGCGCCAGCTCGTCGCCTTCGCCCGGGCTCTGCTCGCCGAGCCCCGCATCCTGATCCTCGACGAGGCCACCTCGAACGTCGACGTTCGCACCGAGCGGACGATCGAGCGGGGGCTCGAGCGGCTGCTCACCGGCCGCACGGCGATCGTCATCGCCCATCGCCTCTCGACCATCCGCCGCGCCGGCAAGATCATCGTGCTCGAGGGCGGCCGCATCGCTGAGGCCGGCGCCCACGAGGAGCTGATCGAAGCCGAGGGTCCCTACGCCCGCCTCTACGGCGCCTGGCGAGACTCCTCGGCGGCCTAGCCTGGTCCGATTCCTCCGGAGCTGCCGCCGCTCGAGCCGCCGCCGCCTTCGGTACCGCCGCCGACGCCCGCGCCGCCCCCGGCGCCTTCTTCTTCGACCGGCGGGACTTCTTCAGGGGCGGCTTCCACTTCTTCTTCAGGGACGGCTTCCCCTTCCACCCCTCCAGGGCTTTCTTCGCCACTCGGTCCTTCGCCTGAACCGCTCGGGATCGGCGCCGCGGGCGCTTCGGCGCAGCTTTCGAAACCAAAGGAGCCGGCCGCGGACTCGAACTCGGTCAGGGCCGAGGAGACCTCCGTCGAGGCGGCGGTTAGTTCTTCGCTTTCTTCCCGTTCGTAGGCGAGCTTGAGGTTCTTCTCAGCCTGGGCGAGCGCTTCGGCGGACGAGAGGAATTCGGGATAGCCGGCGCTTTCGTCGCTCGGCGGCCCGAGGGCCTTCAACCGTTCGACCATGCCGTCGTAGAGGCCGGCGACCTGGACGACCTCTTCACCGGCTTCGGAGCTGGTCGAGCCGGCGGAGCCAACCGCCGCGTTCACCTCGGCACAGATCGCATCCCCTTGCGCGATCAGCTCTTCCCTGCCGAGCGCCGTCGTTTCGGTCGTTTCGACCGGTGCCGAGGTCGTCGAGTCGTCACCTCCCCCACCGCCGCAACCGGCGAAGGCGAGAACGGCGAGCGGCAGGATCACGAGAAGGCGCCAGGAGGTCCCCATGCGACGCGAAGGTAGCAAAGCCGCTAGACGGGCTTATGCAGGGACTTTGCCGAGACTGCGGCCCAGGGATTTGAACCCCGACTACCTCGTCCAGAGCGAGGCGTGCTGCCATTACACCAGGCCGCAACGGTCAGGCAAGGATATCGATGGTCAGGGGGAGAGATCGGGCGCTCCCGACCCTTGAAGGGACAATGCGCCTTCCTGATCGCTGTAAACAGAAGTGTAGACTCGCCCCATGGCGATCGTTGAAACGACCACGATTCGGGTCAGGCGCAGCACCCATGAGCGCCTCACCAAAGAGGCCCAGCTGGAGGGGAAGAGCGTGACTCAAATCGTG
>JASLJO010000042.1 GCA_030152505.1 Solirubrobacterales bacterium
GGCGCTGGCGCTGCCGACTGAGGAGGCGGTGCGCGTCGCTCTTCGCACCCAGCAGATCATCGCCTTCGAGTCCGGGGCGCCCAATACGCCGGACCCGCTGGGCGGCTCCTGGTTCGTTGAGAAGCTGACCGACGAAATGGAGGCGGCGGCCTCCATCTCGTCGGTCAGCTTCTCGACGAACCAGGAGCCGCCCAGCGGGTCCGGCGTGTTCGGCGCACCGGACTCGAAGGCGATGACCTGCTGGGTGCGCAGCGCCACCCGCACCGCCTCCTCGGTCGGCAGCGCCAGCGCCTCGTCGAAGGAGTTGGTGTGCAGCGACTGGGTGCCGCCGAGCACCGCCGCCAGCGCCTCCAGCGAGGTGCGGACGACGTTGTTGAGCGGCTGCTGAGCGGTCAGCGAGACGCCGGCGGTCTGGGCGTGGAAGCGCAACCGCATCGACTCCTCGCGCTTGGCGCCGTAGGTGTCACGCATCTCCCGCGCCCAGATCCGGCGCGCGGCACGGTACTTGGCGATCTCCTCGAAGAAGTCGATGTGGGCGTTGAAGAAGAAGGAGAGCCGCGGCGCGAAGTCGTCGACGTCGAGCCCCCGCTCGATCGCCCGCTCGACGTAGGTGAAGCCGTCCTTGAGCGTGAACGCCAGCTCCTGCTGGGCGGTCGAGCCGGCCTCGCGGATGTGGTACCCGGAGATCGAGACCGGGTGCCAGCGCGGCATGTGTTCGGTGCACCACTCGATCATGTCGGTGACCAGCCGCATCGCCGGCTCGATCGGGAAGCACCACTCTTTCTGGGCGATGTACTCCTTGAGGATGTCGGTCTGGATCGTCCCCCCCAGCTTCTCCGGCGGCACCCCCTGGCGCTCGCCGACGAGCACGTAGAAGGCGAGCAGGATCGCCGCCGGGGCGTTGATCGTCATCGAGGTGGTGACGCCGCCGAGCGGGATCCCGGCGAAGAGCTGCTCCATGTCGTCGAGGCTGTCGACGGCGACGCCCTCGCGCCCCACCTCACCGAGGCTGCGCGGATGGTCGGAGTCGTAGCCCATCAGCGTGGGCATGTCGAAAGCGGTCGAGAGTCCCGTCTGCCCATGGTCGAGCAGGTAGTGGAAGCGCTCGTTGGTCTCCTCGACCGTGCCGAAGCCGGCGAACTGGCGCATCGTCCAGAGTCGTCCCCGGTGCATCGACTCATACGGCCCGCGGGTGAACGGGTACTCGCCCGGGCGTCCGATCGTCTCCTCGGCATCGGCGGGCGCCCCCTCGGGTCCGTAAAGGGGCTTGATCGGGTGTCCCGACATGGTCGTGCGCTCGGCCTCCACCTCCTCGAGCGGCTTCTGCCTGGGCTCCGTAGCCATGCGAACAGTCTAGGCGCGCTACGGAGACGTACCGTCGCTCATGGGTCCATATGGGTGCGTAAGCGACGGCACGTCTAGCGGCGGACGGGGAAACGGCGGGGTGCGGGGCGGCGGCGGGCGGCGATCCGGGAGGCGCCGAAGCCGGCGACCGTTGCCAGCAGGGTGACACTTACGGCTACCAGGCGGCGGCCGAGGCGCTCGAAGCGCATCGTCTGCCAGCCTTCCTCGCGGGCGAGCTCTGCCAGGGCCGGATCGGGATTGACGACGACTGGATTGCCGACCGCGCGCAGCATCGGCAGGTCGGAGAGCGAGTCCGAATAGGCGAAGGACTCGCCGAGGTCGATGCCGTGCTCGGCGGCGAACGCCTCCATCGCCTCGACCTTGCCCGGCCCGTAGACGAAGGGGCCGTCGAAGCGGCCGGTGAAGGCGTCCTCCTCGTCGACCTCGTAGCGGGTGCCGATGCCACCGTCCATGCCGAGCACGGCGGCAAGGGGCTCGACGACGCCGTTGCCGGCGGCGCTGACGATGAAGGTGGCACGGCCGGCGTCCTGATGGGCGTAGACCTCGTCGAGCATCTGCGGATAGACGCGCGGCAGGATCGCCGCCATCACCTCGGGATTCATCCGCTCGAGGCTCCGTGCCGGAACGCCGGCGATCAGGTCGCGGGCTACCCGCAGTACGTCGGTCGTGCGCTCGTCGGTGGTGCCGCGCAGCCGGTAGCGGAGGTGCTCAACCGCCCAGCTCCCGAGCTGCCGACGATCCCATGCCGCGCCGCGACACGGGCGAACTGCATCCCCGAAGACCCCGCCATCAGGGTCTTGTCGAGATCGAAAAAAGCAGCGGCGCGCTGCAAAGGCTCAGACCTCGATGACTATGGCATCGCCCTGGCCGCCGCCGGAGCAGATCGCGGCGACGCCGAGGCCGCCGCCTCGTCGGCCGAGCTCGTGAACCAAAGAGCCGACGATGCGGGCGCCGGAGGCGCCGATCGGGTGGCCGAGGGCGATGGCGCCGCCGTTGACGTTGACCTTCCCCTCATCGACGCCGAGCATCCGCATCGAGTTGAGGGCGACCGAGGCGAAGGCCTCGTTGATCTCCCAAAGGTCGACGTCCTCAGGGCTCTTGCCGATCTTCTCCAGCGCCTGCTTGGCGGCGTTGGCGGGGGTTTTTGCCAGGTAGGGGAAGTCGTCGGCGACGGTGCCGTAGGAGAGGACACGGGCCAGCACCGTGCGGCCTTCCTTGTCCGCCCACTCCTCCGAGGCGACGACCATCGCGCCGGCTCCGTCGTTGACGCCGGGCGCATTGCCCGCGGTGTGGGTGGCATCGTCGTCCCCGATCGCCCGCAGCCCGGCCAGGGTCTCGACCGTGGTCTCGGCACGAATCGCCTCGTCGGTCTCGACGGTGTTTTCGCCCTTGCGCGACTTGACCGTTACGCCGACGATCTCGTCGGCGAGGCGGCCGGCGTCGGTCGCCTCGGCGGCGAGCCGGTGCGAGCGCTCGGCGAAGCGGTCCATGTCGGCGCGGGTGATCTCCAGCTCGTTGGAGACCTCGCTCGCCTCGTTGATCATCTGCTTCTCGGTGAAGGGGTTGGTGAGGCCGTCGTGGACC
>JASLJO010000152.1 GCA_030152505.1 Solirubrobacterales bacterium
GCGACCAGCCGGTCCGCACCAAGGTCCGGACCGAGGCCGGCGAGCGCGGGCTGCAGGAATACCTGATCGTCGATGGCGGCCAGCCCGAGGTGCTGGGCGTCGAGCTCGACGGAATCGCCGAGGCCCATGCGGGCGAGGAGGTCCTGGGCGCGATCGCGGCAGCCGAGGCAATCGTCATCGGCCCGTCCAACCCGGTGATCAGCATCGGGCCGATCCTCGCCGTGCCCGGCATGCGCGAGGCGATCGCCGCCTCCGGGGCACCGGTGATTGCGGTCAGCCCCTATGTCGCGGGTGAGGTGGTCAAGGGCCCGACCGAGCGTTTCATGGCCGCCGTCGGTCGCCCCTCGACCGCGGCCGGCGTCGCCTCGCTCTACGCCGGCCTGATCGAGGCGATGGTCGTCGACGAGGGCGATCCCGATCCGCCGCCGGGGGAGATCCCAACCCTTACCGCACCGACCTTGATGGAGGGCGCCGCCGGGCGCGTCCGGCTGGCTCGCATCGTGCTCGATTACGCGGCCGAGCTCACAGAAGGGTGAAGGCGACCGCTGTACTGCCGGTGAAGCGCCTCGCCACGGCGAAGCAGCGGCTCGCCACCGGACTCAACGAGGAGCGCCGCCGGGCTTTGGTGTCAGCGATGCTCGAGGACACGCTCGAGGCGGTCGGCGAGGCACGCTCGGTCGAGCGGACGTTCGTCGTCAGCGGCGACCCGACCGTCCAGGAGCTCGCCGCGGAGGCCGGCTGCGAGGTCGTGCCCGACCCGGCCGACGAAGGTCACGTGCCCGCCGCCCTGGCGGGAGTCGCACGCGCCGAAGTCGACGGCGCTGAGTGCGTCCTCCTCCTCCCCGGCGACTGTCCGCTGTTGGAGCCGCGCGAGCTCGACCGCCTGCTTACCGGGCTGCCGGCGAGCTACGTGGCGATCGTCCCCGACCGACACGGCAGCGGCACCAACGCTCTCGCCCTTGCCCCGCCCGGGGCGATCCGACCGGCCTTCGGCGAGGGAAGCTGCGACCGCCACGTCGCTGCCGCACGCAAGGCGGGCGTCCCCTTCACGGTCGAGGAGCTGCCCTCGCTGGCGCTTGACCTGGATACGCCGGCCGACGTCATCGCCCTGACCAGGGAGCTCGCCGCGCGGCCCGGGCGCGCGCGCCGCACCACCAAGGCCCTGGGCATCTGATGGACGAGCTGCGGGTGATCGGCGTGGCGGACATGCCCGAGGTGAGCGAGGGGATGGAGGTCGGCACCGAGATCGCCGCGCGCACCGACCTGCACGAAGGTGACGTGGCCGTCGTCTCGCAGAAGATCGTCTCCAAGGCCGAGGGCAGGGTGCGGCGCCTTGCAAGCGCGATACCCGGCGGCGAGGCCCGCAGGCTGGCCGCGGCGCTGGGCAAAGAGCCCGCCCTGGTCGAGCTGATCCTCGCCGAGAGCCGCGAGGTGCTGCGGGCCGAGCGCGGGGTGCTGATCGTCGAGACCCATCACGGTTTCGTCTGCGCCAATGCGGGCATCGACAGTTCCAACCTGGCGGAGAGCGGCACCGTCTCGCTGCTGCCCGAGGATCCCGACGCCTCGGCGCGGCGGATTCGCGCCGAGATCCGCGCCGCGGCCGGCGTCGCTCCGGCGGTGATCGTCGCCGACAGCTTCGGCCGCGCCTGGCGCCTCGGCCAGGTCGAGGTGGCGATCGGCTGCGCCGGCATCACCGCACTGGACGACTGGCGTGGCCGCACCGACGCGAGTGGCCGCAAGCTGGAAGCAACGATGATCGCCATCGCCGACGAGGCCGCGGCCGCGGCCGACCTCGTCCGCGACAAGACAAGCCACGTCCCCGCCGCGATCGTCCGCGGACTGGACCGCTACGTCAGCTCAGACGACGGCCCCGGCGCCGCGCCCCTGCGCCGACCCCAAGACGAAGACCTCTTCCGCTGACGTGCCGTTGCTGGTGCACCTATATGGGGCGCGCAAGCGACGGCACGTCTAGAGGGGGATGCGGAGGACGGCGGCGCCGCGCAGGCTCCCGTCGCGGATAGAGGCGATTGCCTCGTTGGCGGCCTCCAGTGGGTGGACCTCGATCTGCGTCTCGATTGGCACCTGGGGCGCCAGTGCCAGGAACTCCTCACCGTCTTGGCGCGTCAGGTTGGCGACAGAGCCGAGCGTGCGCTCGCCCCAGAGCGCCTCATAGGGGAAGGACGGGATGTCGCTCATGTGGATACCGGCGCTGACGATGCGGGCACCCTTGGCGCTGACCCGCAACGCCTCGGTCATCAGTGATCCGACCGGGGCGAAGACGATCGCCCCGTCGAGCTCCTCCGGCGGCGTCTCGCCCGAAGCGCCCGCCCACTCGGCGCCAAGGCTGCGGGCGAAATCCTGTCCGTCCGTGTCCCCCTCGCGGGTGAAGGCGAAGACCCGCCGCCCCTGATGCACGGCAAGCTGGCAGAGGATGTGTGCGGAGGCGCCGAAGCCGTCGAGGCCGAGCCGCTCGGCGTCGCCGGTGAGGCGCAACGCCCGGTAGCCGATCAGGCCAGCGCAGAGCAACGGCGCTGCCCCCTCATCGGACAGGTTCGGTGGGATCGGGAAGCAGAAGCGCTCATCGGCGACCGCTCTCTCGGCATAGCCGCCGTCGATGTCGTAGCCGGTGAAGCGCGCGCGGTCGCAGAGGTTCTCGCGGCCGCTCGTGCAGTAGCGGCAGACGCCGCAGGTCCAACCGAGCCAGGGCACGCCCACCCGCTCACCGGGCGCGAAGCGCTCTGCCCCCTCCCCCGCGCCGGCCACCGTGCCGACGATCTGGTGGCCGAGGACGAGCGGCAGCTTCGGCTTGCTCAGCTCGGCGTCGACAATGTGCAGGTCGGTGCGGCAGACGCCGCAGGCAGCGACGGAGAGGAGCACCTGGCCGGGTCCGGGCCGGGGGTCCGGCAGCTCGGCGGGCCGCAGTGCCTCGCGCTGCCGCTCCAGGACCATCGCCCGCATCGACTCAGGGTAGGACGGACTCCGGGTCTTCGCTGACTTCGCTCGGCCCGAAGAGCACGTCGGAAGCGCCGAGGACCGGTTCGCCGGCGCGGAAGAGCCCCGCTTCGAGCCGGGCGCTGCCGCTGGCGGGCAGCAGGCTGACCCAGGCACGGGTCTCGATCGGCTGCCCGTCCAGGATCAATACATAAAGGCCGTCCTCTTCGCTCGAAGCGACGAAGTAGACCGCCACCCGATGCCAGACGCCCTCGACCAGTGGAGCGAGGAAGCGTTCCCCTTCCATCGCCGCACCGCTCGACCAGAGCCCCCGCCCGTCGGTGCCGTCGTCCCAGAGCTGCAGGGCGAAGGTCGGTGCTTCGCCCGGGTCGGAGGCGAAGCGCAGGATCGAGTTGTCTTCGCCGGGCGCACGGTAGGCGGTCTGTTCGGCATAGAAGCTGAAGGAGAAGGAGTATTCGTCGCCCTCCCCGATTTCGAGCGGTTCTTCGAAACCCCCGAGAGGCGCTCCCGGCCCGGCGGTCGTAGGCCCGGAGGGAAAGGCACCGGGCGCATACGGGACGCGTACCGGCACCGCGGCGACCGGTTGTGGTGCGGGTGCAGCCACCGGCTCCGGCGAGCTGGCCGGAGCCTGTTCGGGGACGGCGTTCGGCGACGGTCCGGGCGCAGGCGCCTCGGGCGGGGACTCCGTCGTCAGAGCTCCGTCTCCATGCGCGACCGCGCGCGCGGAAGCGAGGCCCACCTCGAGCCTGGAGTCACCCTCGGTCGCAGCTCCCTCGTCGGCGACGAGCCTTGCCCCACCACCCACGGCCGGACGCGCGGCGGCAACCGCCGGGGGGCGAGCGGGTGCGGCGGGGACCGAGTCGGCGAGCCCCACCCCCAGCCCCGGCGCCAGCCCCAGCTGCGGCGCGACCGACGTCGCGGCCCATGGCTGGAGAGCGATCAGGAGCCCGACCGCAAGCGCCGCGAGCAGGGCGATCATGGAGACGATCGCCAGCCCCGGGAACCCATTCCCTGCCGCTGCGGAACGCGAAGCGATCTGCGCACTGTACCGCTAGATCAAACGTCCAGTCAGGTACTTAATAGGTCTCGACGACGTCGTAGAGCGTCGTCCGCTGAACCGGCACCCGGCCCGCCGCGCGCGCCGCCCCGATCAGCTGCTCGGGCTCGAGTCGCACCCCGTGCTGGGAGCCCGCCATGCGGGAGATGTTCTCCTCCATCAACGTGCCGCCGAGGTCGTTGACGCCCCAGCGCAGCGCCTCGGTCGCGGCCTCCAGGCCCATCTTCACCCAACTTGCCTGCAGGTTGGGGATCGTGCGGCCGAGGGCGAGGCGGAAGGCGGCAGTGTGCTTGAGGTTCTCGCTCGCCGAGATCTCCTCGATGCCGTGGGTGCGACCGAGCATCGTGTTGAAGGGGATGAAGCTGAGCGGCACGAACTCCGTGATGCCGCCGGTGCGCTCCTGCAGCGCCCGCACGACCCGCATATGGCGGGCGAGCTCACGCGGCTCCTCGATATGGCCGAACATCACGGTCGAGGTCGAGCGCAGCCCGGCCCGGTGCGAGGCTTCGATGATCTCCACCCAGCGCCGTGCCGGCAGCTTGTTGGGCGAGATCCGCTGGCGCACGCCGTCATCCAGCACCTCGGCCGCCGTCCCGGGCGTCGAGCCGAGGCCGCACTCGAGCAGGTATTCGAACACCTCGTCCGGCCCCTTGTCCGAGCGCTCGCACATGTAGTGGACCTCCATCGGCGAGTAGGCGTGCAGGTGCAGCCGCGGCGCCACCTCCTTCGCCAGCCGCAACCACTTGCCGTACTCCTCCAATGTCAGGTCCGGATGGATCCCCCCCTGCATGCAGATCTCGGTGGCGCCGAACTCGACAGCTTCCCGGATGCGTTCGGCGAAGTCCTCTTCGGAGACCTCGTAGGCATCGGGCGAGCGGCGCCCCTGCCCGAACCCGCAGAAGGCGCAGCCGACGACACAGATGTTGGTGAAGTTGATGTTGCGGTTGACGACGAAGGTGGCTGTGTCACCTGCCAGCTCCGCCCGCAGCTCATCCGCCGCGATCCTCATTTCCTCAACGACCTCGGGGCGAGTCTCGGCAAACAGCGCGGTCAGCTCGTCCTCGCTCAGCTCCGCTCCATCGCGTCCCTTGGCTATCGCCTGCGGGGCGAGCTTCGAATCAATCGACTCGTCTCTCCGCCGTCCCGACCCTCTACGGGGAATGAAGCTCCAGTACTTGAGCTTGATGACGTCGAGCACCCCCTGCTCCATCCACACCGAGTCCATGTACTGCGGGTAGACGCAGAGCCTCTCCGTGAGCGCGTAGCCCTTCGGCGCCAACCCCTTGCGCACCTCATGGGGGCTTGGGAACGCGTGCTCGGGAGAGATGTGATCGCCGTTCGCCGACAACCCGCCCAGGTCCGTAGCTCCGGCCTCGACCAGCTCAGCCCAAGCATCCGACAGATTCGGCGGCACCTGGATCCCGACATCCGGCATCAACCGCCTGCACTCGCGGATCAGGCGCTTGATGTCATTAACGGAAATAGGGCTGGCCCACGAGGGGGCCGACGGGGACCCCTCTGCTGGGGCTCCGCG
>JASLJO010000169.1 GCA_030152505.1 Solirubrobacterales bacterium
GTCGAGGACGCCGAGCAGCATCTTCGTGCCGCCCAGATCGACGCCTATGGCTTCGGCCTGGCTCATCGGCTGGGGCGGGCGACCGCGGGTATCGGCATGATTCCGGAGTCTTTCATGGGCAACGATGACGAGCAGCGGCCGCAGGGACCGCCCGACTACAAGGTCTACCGAGCCCGCCAGGGGTTCTTTTCGCGCCTGCGCAAGCCCGACCTCTCGAGTCTGCGCGAACGCGATTGGCGGGCGCCGAAGCTGCCTGGCCGTCCCGGTCGTTCTGAGCGCCCCGGCAAGGAGCGCAGCCGGCATCCGTCGCGGCCCGCGCTGCGCCGAGCCCTGAAATGGGTCGGCATCGCCGCGCTTGGCTGGATCCTCCTCAGCTTCCTCGCCTTCGCAGTCTCCGCTCAGCTGCAGTCGTTCAAGCTCTCCGGCGAAGCGAAGTCGAAGCTGCACGGCGACCCCTTCCTGCTGACCGGCGCGCAGACGATCCTCGTGCTCGGCACCGATGCCAGACCCCCCGACACCAAGGAGCCCGGGGCGGCGCCGTCGCAGGAGTGCTTCGAACAGCAGGCGCACGGCGACTCGCCGCATGGCAACTGCTCGCAGGGCGAATTCCGCGCCGACACCCTGATGCTGATCCGGGCCGGCGGCGGAGCCTTTCGCAAACTTTCGATCCCCCGCGACAGCTACGCCGAAATCCCCAGCCAGAGCCCGCAGAAGATCAACGCTGCCTACGCCTTTGGCGGCGCCGCGGCGGAGATCGAAGCGGTCGAGAACTTCCTCGACATCGAAATCGACCACCTGGCGATCGTCGACTTCACCGGCTTCGAAGACCTGATCGACGCCGTCGGCGGCATCAAGGTCGACGTGCCGCACAAGATCTGCGCCGACATCGCCGGCGGCGCCGGCGGCGGCCAGGGCGGCTTCACCCTGCGGCTGGGCGAGGGCGAGAACACCCTCGACGGCGAAAAGGCACTGACCTACTCGCGCATCCGCGAGCCGAGCGAATGCCCGGGCCCGGGCAAGAGCGCCTACACGCTCGGCTACGACGACCTCGACCGCGAGCGGGCCCAACAGGCGGTGATCAGCGGCATCAAGGACCGCCTCACCGACCCGCTCCGCCTCCCCTACAACTTCATCCACGGCCCGATCATCGGCTGGGACGCACCGAAGGCCTTCGTCAGCGACATGGGCTTCTTCACCATGCCCCAGCTGATCCTTTCAGCGGCCATCGGGGGCGAAAGCGACGCCGACGTGCTCTGCCAGGGCGCCAACTCGGGCTGCTCGCCGGGCCCCGGCAGCTCGATCGAAGTGCCGGACTCGGAGCGGCGGCGGGCGGTTAAGAAGCTGATGGGGTAGTTGCTCAGTCGCTGGCCGCGGCGGCCGGCTTGGAATCGCTCGACTTGGAGTCCGAGGATTTGCTCTCACTCGGCTTCGAGTCGCCCGAGTCCTTCGATCCCTCCGAGGAGCTGCCGTTGGCCGGGGTCTTCTTCTTGCCGTAGTCAGTGTTGTGGAAGCCGGAGCCCTTGAAGTGGATCGCCACCGGGTGGAGGACGCGCTCGGCGGGGGCGCCGCACTCCTGGCACTCGCTCAATGGCTCGTCGCTCATCCTCTGGATCACGTCAAAGACGTGGCCGTTGGTGCACTTGTACTCGTAGATCGGCATGAGGCTGGCGGATTATCGCAGCCGATACGGTTCCGCCATGGCCGACGCCGGGCAGGAGACCAAGACCGAGACCACCACGATGGAGGAGATCGTCGCGCTCTGCAAACGGCGCGGCTTCGTCTTCCCCTCCTCGGAGATCTACGGCGGGCTCGGCTCGACCTACGACTACGGCCACTACGGCGTGCTCTTGAAGAACAACGTCAAAGCCGAGTGGTGGCGGGCGATGCTGCAGGAACGCGACGACATCGTCGCGCTCGACTCGGCGATCCTCCAGCACCCCCGCGTCTGGGAGGCCTCGGGCCACCTCGAGGGCTTCACCGATCCGCTGGTGCAGTGCCTGGGCAAGTGCAAGAAGCGCTGGCGCGAGGACCATCTGCGCGAGGATCTGGAGAAGGAAGGCAAGGACCCAGACGGGGAGCTGCGCTGCCCGGAGTGCGGCGGCGAGCTGTCGGAGCCGCGCCAGTTCAACCTGATGTTCGAGACCCACGTCGGCCCGGTCGCCGGCGAGGGCTCGGAGGTCTACCTGCGGCCGGAGACCGCGCAGGGCATCTTCATCAACTTCAAGAACGTGCTCGGCTTCGCCCGCAAGAAGCCGCCCTTCGGCATCGCCCAGATCGGCAAGTCCTTCCGCAACGAGATCACGCCCGGCAACTTCATCTTCCGCACGCGCGAGTTCGAGCAGATGGAGATGGAGTTCTTCGTGCCGCCGGCCGAAGCGGAGAAGTGGCACGAGGTCTGGATGGAGGAGCGCGAGCGCTGGTACACCGACCTCGGCATCCGTCCGGAGATGCTGCGCGTACGCGCTCACGGCGCCGACGAGCTCTCCCACTACTCCTCGGCGACCAGCGACATCGAGTACCTCCTCCCGATCGGCTGGTCAGAGCTGGAGGGGATCGCCAACCGCGGCGACTTCGAC
>JASLJO010000183.1 GCA_030152505.1 Solirubrobacterales bacterium
CCCGCCAGCAGCGGCGCCACCGCCTCGCCGTACTCCTCGTACCGCTCCCGCCCGCCGTCAGGCTTGAACTCGAGCAGGTTGAGCATGACAACCGGTGTCTCGTCTCCAGCCCGCTCGGAGAACGCCGCGAACCCCTTCGGGTTCAGTGGCTCCGGCTCGGCTGAGGCGTCCACCTGAAGAGCATATGCAGGGAATCGGTCAAGTGCGAACCAGGATAGAGCGCGCGAATTTTCATCTGTGATAGGAAACTCCGGCGACTATGAAAAAGCTCATTCCGATGCTGACCATGGGTCTCCTGCTGGCGATCCCGGCCCATGCTGGGGCGGCGTGGGAAGACTTCGATGGCGGCTTCGAGACCGGTGACTTCTCGCAATACCTCGAAGTACAGGCCAATCCCCCCGAACGGGCGGCGATCGTGGAAAGTCCTGTCGCCGAAGGGACCTACGCCGCACGTTTCGAACGCCAGGTCGGCGACCCATTCCCCGGCGCCGGCAGCAGCCGATCCGAGGCCGTGCCCAAACCTGAATTCGGCGCGGGCGAAACGCTCTACTTCCGCCACCTCCTCTACCTGCCGTACGCGAGCATCGACTGGAAACACTTCCTGATCCTCTGCCAGTGGCACGACGCGAGCGGAAACCCGCCGCCGCTCACCCTCCAGATCTACGAAAAAGAAGGGGTGAAGAAGCTCCGGATCCTCCCGGGCAACCAAAGCTCCACGTACTACGAATTCGCCATCCCGGGCGACTCCCAGTGGTTCGAGCTGGTCTATCGGATCACCTTCGGCGCCAAAGGCTCGATGGAGGTCTGGCTCGACGGGAAATCGCTCGGCGAAGTCTCCGGGATCGACACGCTCGGCACCGAACCCACCAACTGGAAGATCGGCGCGTATCGAGACAAAGAAGCCGAAGGCACCACGGTCGTCTATCAGGACGGAGTGATGATCACCAAAAGCTTCTTCAGCAACCCACCCAAAGGCAAGAGCGACAGCAACACCGGGGGATCCGTTGCAGGTCCACCGACCCCACCCCCGTCGAGCAACTCCGATGACCCCCCTCCCGGTCCGACCCTCGCCTGCAGACGCGCAAAGGGAACGCTGCAGAGGACCCGGGCTCAGGTGAACGTCGTCAGGCGACACCAGGGCAATACCTCGTCCAGGGCGCAGCGGCAAAAGTGGGCGAAGCGGCTCCAGCAGGCGTCGAAGCGCTACCGGCAGGCAAAGCGCAGAGCACACCAGGCGTGCCAACCGATCTAGCTGTAGCTTCAGAAACTGGCTGAGCGGCCAGTATCATGCCGCCATGCCCGGCAACCTCGACGAGCTGCTAGTCACCGAGCGCAAGCATTGGCCAGACGGCCCTCCTCACGAGCTGTTCAAGCAGCTCCGCAACGAGTGCCCGGTGCATTGGACCCGCGAAATCACCGAGTTCCCCGAGGCCGCCGGATTCTGGTCGGTGACGACCGCGGACGACGTACACGCCGTCAGCCGCGACTGGCAGACCTACTCCTCTGAGCGCGGCGGCATCACCGCCGTCACCGCGATCTTCCCGCTCGAGCTGATGCGGGCGATGTTCATCGGCATGGACCCGCCCAAGCACGACCGCATCAAGGCTCTTTTCCAGGCCGGCTTTACGCCGAAGCGGATCGCCGCACATGAGGAGGAGATCCGCAAGATCGTCGTCGAAGTGCTTACCCGCCTCGACGGGCGCGAGACCTGTGACCTGGTCGTCGACGTCGCCCAGCCCGCCGTCGCCAGGGTGATCGGCAGCTTCATGGGAATTCCACCCGAGGACGATGCGGTCTGGGCCGAGCTGATGAACTCGACCCTCGGGGCGAGCGATCCCGACCTCAACCCAGAGGGCATCGAGGGCGCAATTGCCACGGCGGTCCCTGAGATCTTCGAACGCTGCGGCAAGATGATTGCGGCCCGACGTGAGAATCCCACTGACGACCTGACCAGCGTCCTCGTCCACGCCGAGGTCGACGGCGAGAAGCTGGAGGAGCACGAGATCGTGATGGGCTTCTTCCTCCTCGTCGCCGCCGGCAACGACAGCACGAAGGCGACTTACTGCAGCGCAATGAGGGCGCTGATCGAACATCCCGACCAACGCCGGCTGCTGCTCGAAGACACCGCCTTGATCCCCGGCGCGGTCGAGGAGGCGCTGCGGATGTTCCCCGCCTTCGCCCACTTCCGCCGTACGGCCACCTGCGACACCGAGCTCAACGGCCGGCGGATCGAAGAGGGTGACAAGGTGGTGATGTGGTACGCCTCGTCCAACCGCGACGAGAGCCGCTACGAGGACCCGGATCGCTTCGACGTCCTGCGCAACCCCGAGCACCAGGCGTTCGGCGCCGGCGGCCGCCATTTCTGCCTCGGCACCGCCCTGGCACGCCTCGAGTTGAAGATCCTCATGGAGGAATCCCTCGCCCGCTACCCCGATATGGAGCTGGCCGGCCCACCGGTCTTCGCCGAATCGGCCTTCCTCAACCAGCTGAAGACCCTGCCGGTTCGACTGAACGCCTGAGGGTTTTTGGCCGCCCCTGCCCAATCGCCGCAAGAGCAGTCCACCCCACTCGCTGACTCGCCATATCGCGTAACGGCGAGGACGCGCCGGGAGCGCTGGTGGTATGCGGACGGGATCTGGTTGGACCAAGGGCAGCTCGGCGCCTCGGTCGGCTTCGCCTGGACCCACTGGCTGGCTGACCGGGGGGTCGAACTGCGCGACGGCGAAATAGGTGATGAATACGCCCGTCAGCTCTACCGCGCCGCGCAACGTGCGGCCGGCCTGGATGCGACCGCCGACACCGGCACGACCGTCATCTCGGGTGCGGAGGCCCTGAAGGGCCGTGGGCTTCTACAGGACTTCTACATCTGCCCGGACGCCGACTCCGTCCTGGATGCGCTGCTCGAGCGCGGGCCGGTCGTGACCGGCCTGGCCTGGCATCGGCCGATGGAAGCACCCGTGGACGTGGACGGCTGGATGCTGTGCCGGATGGACCGGGACAGCCCGTCCAGGGGGGGCCACTGCGTTCTCCTGAACGGGATTGCGCTCGACCTGACACTGGACGGCGTGACCGGCTTCGTCCGCTTCAAGAACAGCTGGGGGACGAGCTGGGGCGACGGCGGGCACGCCCTGCTCAGCATCGACGACCTGACCGCCGCGCTACAGGGCGAGTCGATACTGCCGATTCCGGTGGCCGGCGAGCTCGGAGCCGGGCTGCGTCAGGACGTCGCCACCGAGGGATTGGGATACGGGCCCGCGGGGGAACTGTACGAGCGGTCGGCCATCGACAGCGACATCTGGACCAACCGCGACACGGTGGGCGCCGTCGCCTACGCGAGAGCAATCGCCCGCGGTATTCAACACACGCAGACGAGGCCACCGCTGACGATCGGCATCAAGGGGGCCTGGGGAGCCGGCAAGACCTCGCTGATGCGCATGATCCAAGAACGGCTCGAGTGGCCGGAGCAGGACGGTGGATCGTCGAAGCCGCGGCCGATCCACCTCAGCCAGGAAACCAGGCGACGGATCCGGCAGCACCGCAGGCGGTCGGCCTCAGATCAAGGAGAGCTGCGAGAGGTGACCAACCTCGCCGTGCTCAGGAAGACGAGGGGAGCGTCTTCGGAAGCGCCTATTGAGCAGAGTCCGAACCCCGACGGCGATGCCGGCCTGAAGGCGGAACCCGTTGAGGCAGACACGACGGGACAACGCCGGAGCCCGAAACGCTGGCGACCTACGGTCTGGTTCAACCCCTGGATGTACCAGACGGGAGAGCAGATCTGGGCGGGCCTCGCCCACGAGATCATCACCCAGATCACCGATCGGATGAGTGCGCGTGAGAGGGAGCACTTCTGGCTGCAGCTCAACCTCAAGCGCATCGACGAGGAAGCCGTGCGGCGGAAGCTGTACGGGATCGTCCTCAGCCGTGCCGTCCCCTGGGCGATCGTCGGCGTGATTCTGCTGGTGGCCGGACTGCTGGTGCTGGCCTTTGGACGGGCGGAATGGCTGGGAGCTGTGCTCACCGCCGCCGGCCCGACGACCGCCGTATTGGGCACGGGCCTGACCGCCGCGCGGGTGCTCAGCTCGAGGGTGAGCGCAAGCCTCTCTGGCCTCGTCCAGCCCGTGACCGCTGCCGGCGACCAACTTGCAAGCACCTACGAGAGCGTGGTCGAGCACCCCGACTACCGCGCCGAATCGGGTCGCCTCTACCTCGTGCAGGCCGATGTACAACGTGTGCTCGACCTGGTGGCTACGCCGAAACGCCCGCTGGTGATCTTCATCGACGACTTGGACCGTTGCTCACCGGGATCCGTCGTGCAGGTGATCGAGGCGGTGAACCTGTTTCTCGCCGGCGCCTATCCAAACACGATCTTCGTGATCGCGATGGAGCCGGAGATGGTCGCCGCCCACGTGGAGACCGTCTACGGCGACCTGGTTCACAAGCTGGAAGAGACGAGCGGTGCGACCGGCCAGGCCTTCGAGCTCGGCTGGCGCTTCCTGGAGAAGATCGTGCAACTGCCGCTTGCCGTTCCGACCATGGAGAGGAAAAGAACCTCCGCCCTGCTGGAGTCCCTCTTCGCACCCGAGGTGGCTCCGGCCGAATCGGACGACGAAGCGGACGAGCCCGGCGGGCCGCCGGAGCGGGTGGATGGACTCGGCGACGCCTCGCTGTCAGAGACGATTGCGATCGCCGGTGACGTGCGCCCTGGGAGCGCCTGGGAGAAGTCGATTCGAAGCCAGGTCGAGCGACGGCTCACCGTCGACGATCCCGAGGTGCGGGAGGTGATGGCATACGCACAGCGTTTCCTGCGTCGCAATCCGCGTGAGATCAAGCGCTTCGTGAACCTGTTCCGGTTCTTCACGATGATCTACACCGAGCGCCGAATCGCAAGGCTCGCGGCGCCCGCCTCGCTGGACAAGGTCGCCAAGCTCGCCGTCCTCGGTATCCGCTGGCCCAGCCTGCTGAGCGCGCTGGCGCTTGCCGTCGGAGACGAAGAGGAGCTGACTGTTTTCGAGCTGCTCGAGAACTCCCCGAGCCCAGGCAGCCCGAAAGCAAGAGAAAGGGCTCTGAAAAAAGCAATAGGGGACGCCGGCGTCAGCGAAGCGACGACCGGACGCCTGCTGGCTCCCGAGTTGAGAGAGTTCCTCGAGTCCGAGCCGAAGGTCGGGCCGGTGGTCCGCGGCTATCTCTGAGCGGACGCGACGCGCTTCACCGGTCCGAGTCGCTCGTCACCACAGACAAGGATGCCGGCAACGCTGGTCTCCAGGAGGCATGGGTCACGAGAGCCCGCCGGACTCGAGACACATTCCATACCTTCGATCAGGGGCGGGTCCAGATCTCGCGCCCAATTGACTTGAACTTACTGACGGAAAGCTGCCCTCGTTGGTTTCGCGCAACCGATCCCGGTTTAAGAAGGGCATCCTCAATAGCCAGGCGACCGGCCTCATGGATCGCCGTGGGGTTGTAGTGCTCGTCCAATAGAACGAGGAGCACGGCGTCCCACTCCTTCTCGATATGGATACTGCCGACACGTTGGCTGGACTTAGACGAGGGCGTCAGGCGGCGTCCCTTGATCTGCAAATGTTGTCGATCTCCGCTCGGAGTGATGCGGATCGCGTCAAACCCGGACTGGCGTACAGGCGAAAGCTCCAAGCCCCCCAGAACCCTGGCAGCCTCGTACTCTGCAATCTCACCCGTGATCCCCAGCGGCCGTTGAGTGAGCTCGTAGTACTCACGTGCGAGCTGCTTCACGGCGGCCAGGAGCTCGAGGAGCCGTTGCGGTGACGCCACTCGTCCACCTTTCACTTTCGCTGGTTGGTCCTGGCGAGACTATCCGAGGAGTTCAGCTGAGTTCGGTTGAGTGGGGGACCGATTTCGGGGACAAAGTTTCACCGGTGCGTCGCTGTCACCGAGGTCGCCGATCGGGCGTCGTGCATCGCCACCACATAGATCCGCTCGGACGATTCGTCGTAGCGATAGAGCAGGATCATCCACGACCAAGGGCCGAGCACAAACCGAATCGGCGACCACCGGCCTGCTAACACGGGACCGGCGAGAGGAAAGGTTTCCAGGGCTCTCGACGAGCGGGCGATCCGAACCCAGGTCTCGTCGGGGAGACCGAGGGCGGAGATCGCCTCATCCACATCCCGCTGCGCCTGCGGGGTGACAATGACCCGCGTCACTCAAGCCAGCTCGTCGAGCGGCCTGCCTTCGCTGCGAGCGGCCTGCGCAAGCCCCTCCCGCGTCCGCTCCCAGGCACCCGGAACCGCATCGAGGACTTCGGTGATGCGCGCCGCACCGGGGTCCGCATCGTCGAGCGCCGTTGACAGGAGCGAACGGGCCAGCGTGCCCTCCTGAACGTGGGTCCTCTCGGCAAGACTCGCGAGCTTGTGCGCATGCTCGTCGTCGAGCGTCACGTTGATCCGCCTAGCGGGAGTTGCCATCTGCTTAGATTACACGATTCAGCACGACACGTGCAGTGAACTCACATTGCCGGACGCAGAATGGCTCTCGCAATTCCACATTTGATGCGGCGCGTGATGATTTTGTAAAGACCCACGTCCGTTTGGGCCGGTCCTACATTCGGGCATTCCCGCTTTGGAAGGGCTACCTTCGCTGCGCTAGGGCTAACGTCGCCTGCGACTGCAGCGCCCAGCACAGCACAGACCACAGCCAACATCAGAAGCGTTCGCCAACGGAGTGTTGGTGCGCAAAATCCCAGTAGTCGCACTCTGCCCATGAGCCAAGAGACTACTTGCAGCCTGGCCACCTCACGATGGGGCGGGAAGGACTCGAACCTTCGACCGACGGATTATGAGTCCGCTGCTCTGACCAACTGAGCTACCGCCCCTCGGTGGCGAGGGTAGCGTGAGATGGTGAGTCGGGGCTTGAGCGTCAGGCGCTGAAGAGCTGGGCGAGGGAGCGGCCCACGTCGGGTGGCTCCTCCTGGCCTTCGGCGGCGGCGTTGGCGCCTTCGGAGAGGGCCTTGGCGGCGTCTGCGATCTGGTGGGAGCGGCCTCCGCGCAGCTAACCGGTTTTCTTCGCGTCGGCCAGGTCGGATTCCATCAGGCCGGCGAGCTCGGCCAGCCGGCGGAGACCTACGGCGCCCGCCGTCCCCTTCAGCGCGTGCGCTTCGGCGCGGAGGGTCTCGAAGTCTTCGGTCTCGGTGGCGAGACCCGCCGCGATCACGTCACAGCGCCGCCGCGCCTCCTCGGCGAAGGACTTGAGCAGCTCTGGATCGGGCGCCGTTTTCTCGCTCATTCCCCCGTCACCTCTTCCACGAGCCTGGTCAGGCGGTCGACGCCGAAGGCGCCCTCGACCTCCGCCTGGATGACGCCCTGGCGGTTGATCGCGAACAGCCACGGCTCGCTCGGCAGGTGGAACGCCCGCACCTGCGGTCGAACGCCCTTGCTCGGATCGTTGTCCTTGTAGATCTCCATATGGATGAACGCGGCCTTGTCGCCGAACTGCTGTTTGACCTGCTCGGCCACGTCGACGACGGGGCCGCAGACCCGACTCTGGCAGAACTGGGGGGTCGCAAACAAGAGGAAGACCGGTTCTTTGCCGAGCGCGTCGGCGAAATCGACCCGGTTTTGCGTGTCCGGCGGCACGCGAGTGGTGATCTTCGAGAGGTCGCCGCCGACGTCGGCAGGCGTCGGGGTGTGGATCTTCGGCGGCCTCTGCCCCACCTTCGGCACGCGTTTGAATTCGCCGACCGTCGCGCTGGGCAGCAGCGTGGCGACGGTTTCGTCGCCCTGCTCGATCAAGGCCGCGATCCGCCACTCGCCGTCGCTGGTGAAGTCGACGTTGGTCGTATAGACGACCGTGGCCGCGTCGGGATCGCTGGCCGTCGTCTGGGCACGAAAGGCGGGCTTGGTGGCGAGGCTTTCGATCGCGGCGGGGAAAGGGCCGATGGCAGGTTGTTCCAGCGCTTCGGTGCGTGCCCGCGCCAGGGCTCCCTTTTCCTGCTTGCCGTTCTTGCCGCTGCCCCCTACGCCCCCCTGCACCGTCGGCACTTTGGCCACGTACAGGGCGACCTTCGCATCGTCCACCTGACTGCGGTCGGCATGGAAGATGCCGAACGGCACTCTGTTCTCGCCCCTGTGGTAGACGAGGGCAGCCGGTGAGACGACCAGTTCGGAGTGGCCGTCGGCGCCTTTGACGATTTCGCCCAGAGTCTTGCCTTCGGCCTTGGGGAACTCGCTCTTCGGCGGCGCCGGCCTGTTCGCGGCATCCGCCGCGGCGGAGCCGCTGGAATCCGAGCCGCCGCCGCAACCTGACCCAAGGAGCACAGCGGCGAGCAGGCAGGCGAGCGCGCTTATGAGGTGGCGCCGGGGCATGCGGGGCTCATGTTATTCGGCCGCACACGACGAGTGATGTATAGGGTGCGTCGCGGCGAACGACGAACGCGAGGAGAGGAACTTGGCGGACCGAACTGCACTGATCACGGGGGCCTCGAGCGGGATCGGGCTGGCGATCGCCCGCACGCTCGGTGAGGAAGGCTACGCGCTGACCGTATCCGCGCGGCGGGCGGAGAAGCTGGAGGCCGCCGCCGAAGAGCTTCGCGGCGCCGGGTTGGAGGTGCAAAGCGTCGCCGCCAATATGACCGACGAGGAGGATGTGGTCGGCGTCTTCGCCAAGCACCGTGAGGCCTACGGTCGGCTCGACGCCCTCGTCAACAACGCCGGCGTCGGCATCGGCGCGCCGATGGACGAGATCCAGACGAAGCACCTGGATATGCAGCTCGGGGTCAATCTGCGGGCGTTGATCATCGGCACCCGCGAGGGGCTGCCGATGCTGCGCGAGGCCGGGGCCGAACACGGCAAGGCACTGATCGTCAACACCGCCTCGATCGCGGGCAAAGCGGGGCAGGCCTGGCTCTCCGTCTATGCCGCGACGAAGGGGGCGGTGATCAACTTCACCCAGTCGACGCACCGCGAGGCGGGCAGCGCGGGCATTCAGTGCACGGCGCTGGCGCCCGGCTTCGTCGACACGCCGATGACCGAGTTCGCCAAGGGTCAGGTCCCCGCCGAGGAGATGATCCGGCCGGAGGACATCGGTGAGGCGGTGCGCTTCCTGCTGCACACGTCGCCCAACTGCCACGTGCCGGAGATCGTCTTCACGCGTCCGAGCGAGGGGCTCGACACGCCCTGACGGGCCTCGCATGCGGTTTCTCGTTGCGGCGTTCGGCGACCCTGGGCACGTATTCCCCGCGATAGCCCTCGGCCGGGCGCTGGCCGGGCGCGGCCACGAGGTGACGATCGAGACCTGGGAGGAGCGGCGCGCGGCGGTCGAGGGAGCCGGGCTGGGCTTCGCCGCGGCCGAGGAATACCGGATGTTCCCCCCACCCGATCCCGATTCGCCGGAGGGCGCTCACGCGGCCGAGGCGGCGCGGGCGCTGCTGCCGTTGCTGGAGGAGATGCGGCCGCATGCCGTGGTCAGCGACATCCTCACCCTCGCGCCGGCGCTGGCGGCGGAGGTGGCGGGCGTGCCGCGGGCGACGCTGATTCCCCATATCTACCCGGTGGTCGAGCCTGGGCTGCCCTTCTTCGCCGTCGGCCTGCGCCCGCCGCGCACGCCGCTCGGAAGCGCGGTCTGGCGCGCCGGACAGCGGGCGCTCAACGTCGGGCTGGAGCAGGGACGAAACGACCTCAACCGCCAACGGGCGCGGCTCGGCCTGCCGCCCACCGAGCGCTTTCACGGCGGCATCAGCCCCGATCTGGCGCTGGTCGGGACCTTCCCCCAGCTCGAGTACCCACGGCGCTGGCCGATGGAGGTCGCGGTGACGGGGCCGATGAGCTTCGAGGTCCCACATCCGGAGATAGAGCTGCCGCCGGGCGAGGAGCCGCTTGTCCTCGTCGCTCCGAGCACGGCGCACGACTCGCGCAACCATCTCGTGCGCACCACGCTCGCCGCTCTCGCCCGCGAGCCGGTGCGGGTGGTGGCGACCACCAACCGGGTCGCGCCTCAAAGCCCGATCGAGGTACCGGCCAACGCCATGCTCGTCGACTGGCTCAGCTACAGCCAGCTAATGCCCGCCGCCTCGCTGGTGATCTCGCATGGCGGCCACGGCACCGTCGCCCGTGCTTTGGCCGCCGGTGCGCCGCTGCTGATCAGCCCCTTCATCGGCGACATGAGCGAGACCGCGATGCGCGTCGGCTGGGCCAAGGCCGGCCTCTCCCTCCCCTGGCGCCTCTGTCGTACCGCCCCGCTGCGCTGGGCCGCTCGCCGTGTCCTCGAGGATCCTTCGTTCACCGCCCGCGCTGGTGAGCTCGCCACCTGGGCGAGGGATCACGACGGCGCCAAGCGCGGCGCCGAACTGGTCGAGCGGCTCGCCGCCCCGAGGGACAGCGCCAGCAAAGAGCTCCGGGGGTGGGACTCGAACCCACAACCCCTCGGTTAACAGCCGAGTGCTCTACCGATTGAGCTACCCCGGAACGAGCAGCGGAATTTAGCGGTTAACGGCCCACGCGCTCGGCCCGGGCTATGTGCTCGACCAGGACGGCGCGTTCGCGGCTCAGGGCGGCGCGGCGCTCGTAGTCGTCGGCTTCGCCGGCGGCGGCTATCTGAGACTCGAGTCGGCGCTGCTCCAGAAGGAGGTAGTTCAGCTCCATTGCCTCGAGCGATGCGGGCTCGTCGTGGGCGAGGATGACGAGCTCGGCGATCAGGCTCGCCAGCTGCTCGTCGTCGTGGGGGAGGTTGGACGCCGGATCGGTCGGGTGCTCGCGCAACCAGCCGGCGGCGCGGACACCGCTGGGAGAGAGGTGTTCGTCGGTGAGGCGGGCGAGGTACTCCCTACCCTCCTCTGGCAGGGCGATGCACATCGCCAGCAGCGCCCGCTCACGCCGTTCGCGCGAGGTCAGCTGGCCGCCGCCTACCTGTTGCGGGGCCGGAGCCGCGGGGCTGCCGCGTCGGGACGGCTCCGGGGAGCCGCCGCCGCTGAGCGGCCGGGCGGTCGTCACGCGGCCCATCACCAGCGCCGGCTCGAGGTCGAGTCGCCCCGCCACGCGCCGCACCAGGTCGTCGCGGCTCGCCGTCTCCCCCATCCCGGCGAGGATCGGTGCGACCTCGCCCAGCGCCCGGTCGCGCTCGGCCGGCGAGGAGACGTCGGCGCCATCCAGCACCAGTCCGACCTGGAAGGCCGGCAGGTCGACGGCGCCCTCGACCAATGCCCCGAAACGCTCCGCTCCCCCCTCCGCCGTCATCATCTCCGCCGGATCCTCGCCCGCAGGCATCGCCGCCACCCGCAGTCGCATTTTGCGCCCCGCGGCAACCCGCTGCGCACGCAGCATCGCCTCCTGGCCGGCCGAGTCGGCGTCCAGCGCCAGCACCACCTCGTCGACCATCCCAGAGAGGACCGCCACCTGCTCCTCGGTGATCGCCGTGCCCATCACCCCCACGACCTCGTCGATCCCCGCCTGGCGCAGCGCCAGCACATCGGTATAGCCCTCAACCACCACCACTCGCCCACTCTTGGCTATCGCCTCCTTGGCGAGGTCGATCCCGTAGAGCATCTGGCTCTTGTGAAAGAAGTCGGTCTCAGCCGTGTTGACGTACTTCGCCCCCTGGTCGGAGCGCATCGCCCGGCCACCGAAGCCGAGGGTGCGACCGCGGCGGTCGCGGATCGGGAACATGATCCGCTCGCGGAAGCGGTCGTACTCGCCACCGCTGCGACCTCGCTGGGCCAGCCCGACCGCTCGCAGCTCATCGACCTTGAAGCCGGCCCGCTGGCCGCGCAGCAGCACCCTGTCCCAAGCGCTTGGCGCGTAGCCGACCCCGAAGGCGCGCAGCGTCTCCTCACCCAGGCCCCGTTCGGCCAGGTAGGCGCGTGCCTTGCCGGCCTCCTCCGCGTCCCAGAGGATGTGCGTGTAGAAGGCCGCAGTGCGATCGAGCAACTCGCCCAGACGGCGGCGCTGTTGCCGGCGCGCCTCCGCCCGTGGGTCCTCCTTCTCGCGCTCCAACTCGACCCCATAGCGGTCGGCAAGCAGCTCGACCGCCTCGGCGAATCCGAGGCCCTCCTTCTCCTCGATGAACTTGATCGTGTCACCGCCCACCCCACAGCCGAAGCAGTGGTAGAGCTTCTCCTGTGCGTCGACCGAGAAGGACGGCGTGCGCTCCTCGTGGAACGGACAGAGCCCGACCCAGCGGGCGCCCTGGCGACGCAGGTCGGTGTGGGCGGAGATGACCTCGACGATGTCGGCCGCCTGCTTGACCCGCTCCAGGCTCTCCTCGGAGATCAGCGCCATCAGAACCTCGCAGCCTCTGGGACCGTCAGCTCCGAGAAACGGGCAATGCAGAATCGGTCGGTCATGCCGGCCAGGTAGTCGGCGACGCGCTGGCAGTCACTCGCCCCGGGCTCGCCCTCCGGCACCTCCTCAGGGTGCTCCATGTAGTGCTCGAAGAGGCCACGGACCGCGCGCTGCGCCCGCTCGTGCTCACCGCGAGCCGCCTCACCCAGGTAGACGCGCTCGAACATGAACTTGCGCAGGCGCAGCATCGCCCCACCGACCTCCTTGCTCTGCCCAATGTCGCCGGTTTCGGCAGAGCGCGCGACGATGTCGCGCACCAAGGTGTCGATCCGCGCCGAGCCGGTCGGGCCGAGCAGCTCAATCTCGGCCGCCGGCAGGTCGTCGGGGCTCAGGATCCCGGCCCGCAAGGCGTCGTCGATGTCGTGGTTGATGTAGGCGACGCGGTCGACCAGCTTGACGATCTGCCCCTCCAGCGTCGCCGGCCGGTCCGAACCGGTGTGATTGAGGATGCCGTCGCGCACCTGCTCGGTCAGATTCAGTCCCTGGCCGTCCCGCTCGAGCGTATCGACCACCCTCAGCGAGTGGACGTTGTGCCTGAAACCGCCGCCGCAGCGCTCGTGCAGCGCCGCGTCGAGCGCGTCCTCGCCGGTATGTCCGAAGGGCGGATGGCCGAGGTCGTGACCGAGCCCGATCGCCTCGGTCAGGTCCTCGTTGAGTCCCAACGCCCGGGCCACCGTGCGGGCGATCCCACAGGCCTCCAACGTGTGGGTCAGCCGGGTGCGGTAGTGATCGCCTTCGGGAGCGATGAAGACCTGGGTCTTGTGCTTGAGCCGGCGGAAGGCCTTCGAGTGGACGATCCGGTCGCGGTCGCGCTGGAAGGGCGTGCGCAGCGGGCTGTCGGCCTCCTCCACCTGGCGCCGGGCTGGGTAGGAGGGCGTGGCCAGATCGGAGAGGAACTCAGCCTCCCAGGCCTTGATGCGGTCTTCGAACGTCGCCGTCGCCTCCAAGGCCTCCGATCCTACGCGGCGGCGCGTAATTGAACGTGCGCATGGTGCTCGAGCGTTTCGCCGATCGCCCGCTCGACCTGGCGCAGCTCGCGCTCGCCCGCCACGGGCGCCTCCGCCAACGGCCTGGCGATCGACTCGACCATGAAGCGGTGCGCCTCCTCGGAGAGCGGGAAGGAGCCCGCTTCGCAGCTCGCGCAGACGACTCCCCCCGCCGCCCCAGAGAAGCCGACCAGGTGCTCGGCCTCGCCACAGCGCGCACAGGAAGCCAGCTCGGGCGAGAAGCCGGCAGCGAGGGCGAGCTTGAGGCGGAAGGAGAGCGCCACCGGCAGCGACGGGGCTCCCGGCGCGGCCGGGTCGCCGTCGAGCAGCGAGAGATAGCGGCAGAGCAGGTTGTAGGCGGGCGGGTTGGGCTCGGCCGAGTCGAGCAGGCGCAGGACCGCGTCACAGGCGCGGGCAGCGGCGCTGAGCGCCGCCCCCGAGGCGCGCAGGCGCGGGTAGCCGGCCACGGTGGCGACCTGCGTCACCGTGAGCAGCTCCCCACGCCCTTCGTGAAGGAGCAGGTCGAGCCGAAAGAAGGGCTCGAGGCGCCCGCCGAAACGCGATTTGGGCCGCCGCGCGCCCTTGGCGATCGCCCCCACCCGCCCGCGCTGAGCGGTATAGAGATGGAGGATGCGATCGGCCTCGCCATAGCGGATGCTGCGCAGGACGATCGCCTCCGTCTTCAGCGTCTTGCTGGCCATAGCCGCTCTACGTTGAACGAGAAACCGGACGGCGCCGTCGCGGCCGGCGCCGCAGGCGAACCTGACAGCTCGGGCAGAGGTAGGTCGAGCGCCCGGAGACGACGATTCGCTCGACCGTTCCCTCGCAGCGCGGGCAGGGCTCGCCCTCGCGGGTATGAACGAGGAACTCGTCCTGCATGCGTCCCTTTTCTCCACGGCCGTCGCGGTAGTCGTCTATCGAGGCGCCGCCACCGTCGATTCCCGCTTCGAGCGCGGCGACGACCCCGTCGCGCAGGGCCTCGAGATGCTCGGGCCTCATCGACCCGGCGGGCGAGAGCGGGTGCAGCCGCGCCCGGAAGAGCGCCTCGTCGGCATAGATGTTGCCCACCCCGGCGATCCCCTTCTGATCGAGCAGGAAGGACTTGAGCGGCAGCGTGCGGCCGGCCGCGATCTCACCCAGCAGACCGGGGGTGAACTCTGCCGAGAACGGCTCGACACCGAGCCTCCCGAAACGCTCGTTCAGCCCGGCGTCGTCGATCAGGAAGGCCTCACCGAAACGGCGCGGATCGGTGAACCAGATCTCGCGGCCGTCGTCGAGGACGAAGCGGGCTCGGAGGTGGCGCTCGGAGGTCGAACGCTCCCCCTCGTATAGGCGCATCCCCGCCGAGGGATCGAGCTTGTCCCCGTCCCCGACGAGGACGAGGTTGCCGGTCATCCGCAGGTGCATGACGAGCGTCTGCGCGCAGTCGAGACCGAGCAGCAGGTACTTGCCGCGCCGCCCCAACCGCTCGATCGTCCGTCCCGACACCGCCGTCTCCAGCTCGTTCGGTGGCACCGGCCGACACCAGCGCGGGTCGAGCACATCCAGCGACTCGATTCGCCGTCCTTCCAGCTCCGGCTCCAACTGCCGACACACGGTCTCGACCTCGGGTAACTCGGGCATGCACGAGTTCTACCCGACCGCGGTAGAGGTTTGAGCCGCATACCGGCCCAAACCTCTACCGCGCCTCGTCAAGGCTCGGTCGCTCGCGGGTGCGCCTCGAAGTAGACCTCCTTGAGGCGCTCACCGGAGAGGTGCGTGTACACCTGGGTGGTGGCGATATCGGCGTGTCCGAGCATCTCCTGCACGGCACGCAGGTCGCACCCCCCCGCGAGCAGGTGGGTGGCGAAGCTGTGGCGCAGCGTGTGCGGGCTCATCCTCCCCGCCAGGCCGGCCTCGCGGGCATGGCGCTGGACGATCTTGTAGAGGCCCTGGCGGCTGAGCGGGCCACCGCGGAAGTTGACGAACAGCCGCGCCTCGTGGCGCTCCGGCGGGACCAGCTTCGGCCGGCCACCACGCAGGTAGACGGAGATTGCCGCAATTGCCTTGCGGCCCAGCGGCACGATCCGCTCCTTGGAGCCCTTGCCGCGCGCCCGCAGCAGCCCCTCGTGCAGATCGAGGTCGGACATCTCCAATCCGATCGTCTCCGAGGCGCGCAGACCGCAGGCGTACATCACCTCCAGCAGCGCCCGGTCACGCAGCGTCGTAGGCTCGCTGCCGCGCGGCGCGGCAAGCAGGTGCTGCACCTCGGCGTAGTTGAGGACCTGGGGCAGTTTCTTGGCGCGACGCGGCGCGCTCAGCGCCGCGGTCGGGTCGTCGCCGATCAGCTCGTCGCGGCGCAGGTGCTTGTAGAAGGAGCGTAGGCAGGCGGTCTTGCGATGCACGGTCGCCGCCGAGCAGGCCGGGCGCCCGTTGCCGGTGGCGAGGTCCGCGAGGAAGTCTCCGATGTCGGCCGGGCGCGCCGCGAGCGCGTCGAGCTCATGTTCGGCAAGGAACTCGCCGTACTGCAGCAGGTCGGTGCGGTAGGCACCCAGGGTGTTGCGCGAGAGGCCACGCTCCAGCTCGAGGTAGGAGAGGAAGTCGAGGACGAGGCCCTCGAAGCGGGCGTCTATCTCGGGCGGAGACTCGACTGCGACAGCCATGGCGGATGCTTCGCCTTTGCTCGCTCCGCACCTTGAGCCGCAAGGGACTATGCGTTCTGGCCCGCGCCCAGCA
>JASLJO010000186.1 GCA_030152505.1 Solirubrobacterales bacterium
CAGGCGCCGCTTCGGCGACGACGACCCGAGGGAAGTTCCCAACGAAGAGGCACTCCACTGGCTCTCCAGGGGGCTGGAGGAGGCGCTGATCGGCTTCATCGGCCAGGCGACCGACGGGCGCTATTCGCTGCGCGCGGCGATGTATGAATTCAACTTTGATCCCGTGCTTGAGGCCTTCAAGGTCGCCCACCAGGCCGGCGCCGACGTCAAGATCACCTACCACAAACTGGGCGACGTGGGAGACGGCGACCGCGAGGCGATCGAGGCGGCACAGATCAAAGGGCTGACCATCCCCCGCTCCAAAGTCAACATCTCCCACAACAAGTTCATCGTCCTGCTGAAGGACGGCGAGCCGCTCGAGGTCTGGAGCGGCTCGACAACATCACCGAAGGCGGCATCTACGGCCACGCCAACGTCGGGCACCGGATCGCCGACCCCGACCTCGCCGCCGCCTACCTGGCCTACTGGAACGAACTCAGCACAAACCCGAGCCGACCCGACATCTACGCCTACGACGACCCGAACCCGAAATTCCCAAAAGGCCGGCCGCGGCGACGGATGACGACGGTCTTCAGCCCGCGCTCGAACCTCGACTCGCTCGCCTGGTATGTGCGCCTGGCCGACAGCGCCACCCAGGGCATCTTCCTGACCGCCGCGTTCGGCCTGCAGCCGGAGATCAAACCGGCCTTCGAGGGCGAGCGCGACTACCTGCGCTATCTCCTCCTCGACACCGAGGAAGGCGAGATCGAGGCGCTTCGCCGCGACCCCGACAACATCGTCAGCGCCGGCGCCTATAGCGGCGCCGGGGCCTACAAAGCCTGGGTCGCAAAAGCCCTCGACCGCCTCAACAACCACGTCGACTACGTGCACACGAAGCTGATGATCATCGACCCCCTCAGCGAGGACCCTCTTGTCATCACCGGCTCCGGCAACTGGAGCAGCGAGTCCTGCGAAGAAAACGACGAGAACATGGTCGTGATCCGCGGCGATCAGCGGGTGGCCGACATCTACCTGACCGAGTTCATGCGGCTCTTCAACCACTACCGCCTGCGCGGTAAGGCGAAAACGCCGAAAGACAGACCCTCGCCTGGGCCCGAGGCGCCTCGCGCCTCAAACCGGGCCAAGCTCCACCTGGGGACGGACAGCTCCTGGGCTGAGCCCTTCTATGAGGACGACAGCCCAGAGACAAAGGAAAGAAGGATGTTCAGCGGGGCCTGTTAGTAAGGGCAATACGAGTAGGGGGGCGGTCCCTTTTCCAGCGAACGCAGTCGCAGCTCCAGGCGGAATGTGCCGAGGTAGTGGCTCGTTTCCGCGTAGGTGGGGTCGGTGGAGCCGCTCCAGTAGTAAAAGATCGAGGCGTCGCTGTCGGTCAGGGTCGCGTTCGGTTCTCCTTGCACACCCTTCCATTCCTCCTTGGTAACGGGAGTCGTAAAGAGAGATGGATCGATCACCATGCGGCGCCTCCAGAACAGCCATGGGCCGCGCACGCAGAGCGTCGGCGCCACGTGGTAGGTCCAGTGAACCTGGCAGTTGGGGTTGTTCCTGGTGTTGACGTGCAGCCCACCTAGGCCTCTGATCCATACCTTCTTCGAGGAGAGGCCCATGCCGATCATCAGGCGGCACATCTCATGAGCCCGCGCCCAGCAGCCGTCGTCCGGATACAGGAAGGGGATGCACGGAGGCGGCACGGCGAGCGGGTTGCAGCTGGTTGCACTCATCGCGTCGAAGACTTCCTGCGCTTTGGCTTCCGAGACGCAGTCGCGCCACCAGAACCACCACCACCAGGGCCACAAGGGCCAGAACCAGATGTAGCGCCACAGCCGGATCCACCACGGCCACTGCGGTAGCGGCCACGGCAGCTCCGGCTTAGGTAAAGGGGGGACAGGGCCCTCCGGGTTCGGGATGAAGGCACGGATGTCGATGATGAGGTGGGCGTCGTCCTCGGTGAGGACGATCGGCTCGCCCGTGTCCAACGCCTCGCGCAGCTGTCGCTCAAGCGACTCGAAGTCTGGGCTGTCCCGTGACAGCAGGTGCACGGCATGGGAGTAGCCGAGCTGAGCGGTGAGCCCGCCGTCCTCCAAGGGTTGAATGTCGAGGACGCGGGAGACGCGAGGGATCAGCATCCGTTCGATCGCCTCGGTTGCCGGGTCCACCTCGAGGTAGATAGGCAGCCCCTGCTTACTCAGCTCGTCGAGGATCTCGGCGAAGCCGGCCGAGCGGGAGTCCTCGGGGTCGAGACGGACGGTTCGCTCGCCCTCCAGCTCGACTCGGAGCCCACCCTCGGCTTTGAGCATCTCGCCTGCAGGTCGATCGAGTGAGGGCTCGACCCTGAGAACAGTGGCGACGATGGAATTTGGGTTCGGCATTCTCTCTCCCGAGCCGAAGACGACCTGGGCAGCCTAGTGCACCCTTACAGGATTGTCTACTAGTCGAATAAAGAAATCGAGTGTTCTCCCAGGCGAAGTACTCAAACCGAGTGCAACACCCGCTCCGAAATCACCGTTCGAATCGACTTCTTCCGAGATCCACCAAAAACGTTTGATCTCGAGAACCCGCCTCCAGCAAAGGACTACGCGGGGACGGCTTGGATTAAGGGAGCGTGCCCGCTCCAGGTGCCGCGCGTCGGCGAGTATGTCCACGGCTTGCATGATGTCGATCCTGTGCCTGTCGCAGTCGTTACCGCCGTCGAGCACCGGATCGCCGGGGTCGGCGGGAGACTGAGCCATCGAATAGTCGTGGTCATTTCCGCCCCTTTCCAGGAGACGTCGAGGTCAAATCCCTGGAAGCTGAAGGGCGGACTTGGCGCTAAGCCTCATCCGAGATACCTAGGGCATCCCCCTAGGCTAATCAGCCCCGTCCAGGCTAGGTTTCAACCCTGGAGGCTGGGCTAGGCATGATGCAAAACCAATATCGCCATCCGAGGGGGTACGAAGCGCGTGGGGAGCGCTCTTCCTTGGCGCTGCTCTTTTTCTTGTGCCGCCCTACGTGATCCGCACCGAAGGCTTCGACTGCAAGACCTAGCCGATGACTTCGGGCTCTACGGGCTTGCTCCGTAGCTTCATTCCGAGATGCTCATCGCATAGGAGAGGATTGCGCCGAGGCCAATGATGGCCCTCTGGGTTTGATCTGAAATCCCAAGGGAGGCTTTCCCAGGGGAATGTCCAGGGGAATGAAAGGGGTCGAAAACAGCCTTTTTCTGACTTTCGCTGACTTCCGTTGACCTCCAGGCCGATTCGAGCCGGCACCGCCCCATTCCCGCACCGGAAGCGGGAATGCGTCTCACAGAGCCAAGAAAATCGAGCGGGGCAGCCAGGACTCGAACCTGGAATCGCCGGTTTTGGAGACCGGTGCCTTAGCCAGTTGGGCCACTGCCCCGAGGATTCGATTCTATGCGGGCGGAGGGACTTGAACCCCCACGGGCCGAAGCCCACCAGGACCTAAACCTGGCGCGTATACCAAATTCCGCCACGCCCGCTTGCACGCCATCCGGCGCTTAACGCGCGGCCAACGCCGCTATGTCGCTCTTAGATTCTATGATCGTCGGCGTGGCGGTAGGAGAGGTAACGCCGGGCTACGAGCTCTGGCACCCAAATCGGGAGAAGGCCGACGTGATCACGACCAAGTTCGTGATCGCCTTCCTCATGCTTGCCACGGCGGTGATCGCGGGGCTGGTGACCATCGCCGGCTTCTCACTGCTCAGCGGTGGCGGCGCCATGGGCCTCGTCTGCTTCATCTTCGCCCTGCTCTACGCCCTCTTCGCCTTCCTCGTCTCACGCTGGAGCCGCGGCATCCTGCCGGTTGCTGCCTCGCTCTCGACGATCCTGGCGATCTTCTGCGCGGTCGGCGCCAACAGCTGGTTCGCCCGCGACAAGGCGGGATTCGACGAAGCGCTGATCCCGGTGCCGGTGATCGGCCTGCTGGTGGTGATCATGCTCCTGCTCCAGATCGTCCTCGTGGTCGCCTGCTTCTATGGCTTCAGCCAGGACTGGCACGTCGAGGAAGAGCGTCCTATCGGCTCCGGCGAGGACTACGGCGCCGGCGCCCCACCGACCCCCGAAGCGCCCCAGCCGGCGTAGGTCCTGGCGAGCGCCGGACCAAGCGGAGCAAAGACACAGGGAGGCCGAATAGCGCCGCTATTCGGCCGACTGAGGACGCCGAACCGCGCCGATCCGCCGCCGCCAGGATGCCGGAGGTGGGATTCGAACCCACAAGCCCGTAAGGGCAATCGATTTTGAGTCGATCGCGTATGCCAAT
>JASLJO010000224.1 GCA_030152505.1 Solirubrobacterales bacterium
CCGGAGTGGTTGAACGGGGCAGTCTCGAAAACTGTTGGCGTCGCAAGGCGCTCGTGGGTTCGAATCCCACCCCCTCCGCTCCTTGCCGTGCTCACGTCTGCTGGTCGGCGGCACGGCTGAGCAGGAGCTCGCGCTCGCGGGCGTTGTCGGTCATCGCGGCGGCGCGGGCGAGCTCGGCCCTCGCCTCGTCGGTGCGTCCGAGCCTGGCGAGGAGGTCGGCGTGGACGCTGTGCAAGAGATGGTATTCGGCGAGCTTGCCGCCGGCGATCAGCGACTCGACCAACTCGAGGCCGGCCTCGGGCCCGAAGGCCATCCCCACGGCAACAGCGCGGTTGAGCTCGACCACGGGGGAGGGGATGAGCAGGGTGAGAGCGTCGTAGAGGGCGGCGATCCGCTCCCATTCGGTCTCCTCGGCGCTGCGCGCCCGCGCGTGGCAGGCGGCGATCGCCGCCTGCAAGGTGTAGGGGCCGAAGGCGCCGCGGCCGAGCTTTTCGGCGCGCTCCAGCGCAGTCAGGCCGCGGCGCACCAACAGTGGGTCCCAGCGCGCTCTGTCCTGTTCCAACAGCAGCACGGGCTCGCCCTCCGGCCCGACCCGCGCCCGCGCCCGCGAGGCCTGGATCTCCATCAGTGCCACCAAGCCATGCACCTCGGGTTGCTTCGGCGCAAGGCCGACCAGCACCCGGCCCAGCCGCAGCGCCTCCTCGCAGAGGTCGAGTCGCATCCAGTTCTCGCCCGCGCTCGCCGCGTAGCCCTCGTTGAAGATCAGGTAGATCACCTCCAGCACCGAGGGCAGCCGCTCGTCCAGCTGGTCGCCCCGCGGCACCTCGAACCGCGCCCGCGCCTCCTTGAGCGTTCGCTTGGCCCGCACGATCCGTTGCGCCACGGTCGACTCCGAGACGAGGAACGCCCGGGCTATCTCTTCCGTGCTCAATCCACCCAGTATCCGCAGGGTCAGCGTCACCCGCGCCTCGGCCGAGAGCAGCGGGTGGCAGCAGGTGAAGATCAGGCCGAGCAGGTCGTCTCCCAGGCCCTCCGCGGCAGCCTCGCGCTCGGCGGCGTCCATTGCCATCCGCATCCCCGCCTCGCCGGCCAGTTGCTCGCGGCGGTCCTCGAAGCGCCCAGCGCGCCGCGCCAGGTCGATCGCCCGGTTCTTCGCCGTGGCCATGAGCCAGGCGCCCGGGTTGTCCGGTACGCCCGACTGAGGCCACTTCTCCAGCGCCGCGACCAGCGCGTCCTGCGCCAGGTCCTCGGCGAGACTGACGTCCCCGCTCATCCGTGCCAGGCCGGCGATCAGCCGCGGCGACTCGATCCGCCAGACGGCCTCGACCGCACGGCCCGGCTCGGCGCCGGCGCTCACGTCTGCTCGGGTGGCCTCTGCGAGAGCTGGCCCGCCTCCTGGACGTCCTCGGGGAAGTCCTCCATCTCATAGACGCGGCGCACCTCGATGAAGTCGGCTTCGCCGGCGGGACAGCGCGAGGCCCACTCGACGGCCTCCTCCTTCGAGGCCGCCTGGATCACCCAGTAGCCGCCGATGACCTCCTTGGCCTCGGCGAAGGGACCGTCGGTGACGGTGGGGGTGCCCCCGCTGAAGCGGACCCGAGCGCCGTCCCCAGGCGGCCGCAGGCCGTCGAGCGCAAGCAGCACACCCGCCTTGGTCAGCTCCTCGTTGTAGGCGGTCATTGCTCCGACGTCCTCGGCGCTCGGCTGCCAGCTCTCGGCGTCGGTGTCGATCCCCGGGTACATCAGCATCATGAATCGCATCTTCGTCTCCTTCGTTCGTTGGGTTGCCTATACCCATGCGACGAACGAGGAGAGGCTAAATCGACATCAGCGGCGTGGACCCGCCTCGCATCCGTGCGAACGTCCCCAGCCGGGAAGCCCATCGCAGGCGTCATGGCCATGGCCGCCGTAGAGCTGATCGGCGCTGGGGCCGCCGTAGAGTTCGTCCCTGCCGCCTTCGCCGTGGCAGCCGTCCTGACCGGCGCCCATGCGGCAGACGTCGTTCCCTGGACCACCCCAGCAGCCGTCGCTGCCCGCGCCGGTCTGGCAGTAGTCGTCGCCGGCGCCCCCCACGCAGTCGCTGTTGCGGTCGCCGGTGATGCAGATGTCGTCGCCCGCGCCGCCGATGCAGCGGTTGCGCCTCGCCCCTTCCGAATAGCAGGTGTCGGGCTCGCCGTTGCCGATGAACTTGTCGGAGCCGTCGCCCAGGTGGACGGTGAGCGGGAGGGGCAACCGATCCTCGACTTTGACGAAGTCGCCGCGCGGCCCCATGTCCACCTCGATCGCACCGGCACCGTCGAGGCGGCAGACGGCGAGCTTGCGATGGTGCCTGAGATGGCAGCGGGCACCCGCGTGCGAGGCCATCCATCCTCGTACGACCAGGTTGCTACCGCGCATGCTCAGCTCCAGGTGCGAGCCGGATGCGGCGCCACGCACGACGACCTGTCCCTGCGGCGACGCAGGCACGCAGCAGAGCGTCAGCACCAGCGCAGCGGCCAGCGCGAGGGTCGCTGTTCCCCTTGCCAAGATCGCGGAGACCTTAGACCAATTCGACGATCCAATACCCATAGCCACCTTTAAATCGGCTTCCTTGCGGTACTTTTTTAGCGGTGGCCCAGGACGTGCTTGACGAGCGGCGCCTGCGCCGGCTCATAGGCGTCGGCAGGGGCTTGGTCGCCCAGCTCGACCTCGAGGCGGTGCTGCGCGAGGTGGTCGAGGTGGCGCGCGAGCTGACCGGAGCCCGGTACGCGGCGCTCGGCATCCTCGACGAGGATCGGCGCGAGCTCGAGCGCTTCATCTACGCCGGCATCGATGCCGAGACGCGGGCGCAGATCGGCGACCTGCCGCGCGGCCGCGGCGTGCTCGGCGAGCTGATCCGCAACCCGGCGCCGCTGCGCCTGCGCGAGGTCGGTGAGCACCCCCGCTCCTACGGCTTCCCGCCTGGACACCCGGCGATGCACAGCTTCCTCGGTGTGCCGATCGTCGTCCGCGGCCAGGCCTACGGCAACCTCTACCTGACCGAGAAGGAGGAGGGGGATTTCGACCCGGCCGACGAGGAAGCGGTGACGATCCTCGCCGAATGGGCGGCGGTGACGATCTTCAACGTTCGGCTCTACGGTCGGTCTGAGGAGGAGCGTGGGGCGCTGGAGCGTGCCGTGCACGGCCTCGAGGCAACGACCGAGATCGCCCGCGCGGTCGGCGGCGAGACGGATCGCGCCAAGGTTCTGGAGACGATCGCCAAGCGAACGCGCGCCCTCGTCGGCGCCCGCTCGCTGCTCGTTCTGCTCGACGACGGGGCACGCTGCGAGGTGGCGGCAGCGGTTGGAGAGTGTGGTTCCGCACCGGTCGGCCGCCAGGTGACGATCGACGGCGAGACGCCGGAGGCGGCGCTCGCCGGCGTGCTCGGAGTCGAGGTCGCGGCGCGGGCCGCCCTGCTGGCTCCGCTCAACTTCCGCGGCCGCAACCTGGGGGCGATCGTCGCCCTCGACCGGCTCGAGGAAGGTCCGGACTTCTACGCCGAAGACGAGCGCCTGTTGACCGCGGCCGCCGCGAGTGCGGCGATCGCCGTCGCCACCGTGCGGTCGATGACCGAGGAGCGCTTGCGCCAGAGCCTCAAGGCCGCCGAGCGCGAGCGGGCGCGCTGGGCGCGCGATCTGCACGACTCGATCCTGCAGGGGCTGGGCTCGCGCCGGGTGATGCTCTCCTCGGCGTTGAAGAGCGGCGATGGCGATCGCCTCTCGGCGGCGGTGGAGGAGGCGCTCACGGACATGGCCCGTGACATCGACGAGCTGCGCGCGCTGATCAGCGAGCTGCGCCCGGCCGCGCTCGACCAGCTCGGCCTGGTCGCCGCGCTGGAAGACCTCGCCGATCGGGTCGAGCACGGCGCCGAGGTGGAGCTGGAGGCGAACCTCGAGGTCGACACCGGTCGCCTCGACGCCGAGCTGGAGACGGTCGTCTACCGGTTGGTGCAGGAGGCGCTCAACAACGTCGCCAAGCACGCCGCCGCCGGGCGGGTGGAGCTGCGGGTCCGTAGCGGTCACGACAGCCTTTCCGTGCTCGTGCTCGACGATGGCAGGGGCTTCGATCCGACCGCCGAGACGAGCGGCTTCGGTCTAGCGGGCATGCGCGAGCGGGTCGCACTGGCGGAAGGCGAGCTGCGGATCGAATCGAAGCCGGGCGCGGGCACGAGAGTGCTGGCCTCGGTGCCGCTCGCCGCCGGGGGCGGCTCAGGTCTCGATCAGGCCGCGGGCAAGCGCGCTCTGGACTAGCTCGGCCCGGCTGGAGACGCCGAGCTTCTGCTGGATGTGGGCACGGTGGGTCTCCACCGTGCGCACGCTGATGTAGAGCTTCTTGGCGATCTCGGCATTGGTGTGGCCGAGGGCGATCAGGCGCAGGACGTCGGTCTCGCGCTCGCTCAGGTCGTTCGCGGCCGATTCCGGTTCGGCAGCCAGCTTCGCTCCCAGCGCCGGCTGCAGATAGGTCTCGCCGGCGGCGGCGCGGTGCACCGCCTGCACCAGCTCGTCGTCGGCCGCCTCCTTGAGCACGTAGCCGAGCACGCCGAGCTGCAGCGCCTGGCGGGCGAAGGCGGGCTCCTTCTGCATCGTCAGGACGACGATCTTCGTCTCCGGCGAGGCCTCGCGTATCTCGGGAATCGCCTCCAGGCTGAGGCGTCCGGGCATGTTCAGGTCGAGGATCAGCACGTCCGGCTTGTGCCCGCGGACGTAGCGCACGGCGGCATCGGCGTCCTCCGCCTCGGCGACGACCTCGAAGCCGGGCTCCTCCTCGAGCAGCACCCGCAGCGCCCGCCGCACGACCGTGTGGTCGTCGGCCAAGACGATCGAGATCCCTCCCGCCATCGGCACCGATCCTAGCCTCCAGTTCGCCTCATACCACTCTCGTTCCTTGACATTTCCATACACGTATGTTTATCCTTCTCCCCGTCGTTTGGGAACGCGTCTGTCAGTTCCAGGAACTACAGCGTTTGCCCACACGAACACAGGACAGGGAAAAAGACGAGTCGCACGAGGGCCGCCCAGGGAAGCGGCCGGCAGAGGGCTCGAGGGACAAGGAGAGAGCTACGTGAGAAGCCACGCGAAGGCATCGTCGGTGGGATCGAACCCGGGCCGGGGCGAGAGCCGCCGCCCTGTCCGTCACTCCGGCGTACTCGCCGCGCTGTTCGTGGCCCTCGTGGCGGCAGCATGCCTTCTTCCCGGATCGGCCTCGGCGATCGAATTCCGCACCCAGACCGACTCCTTCGGACCGGACGGCACCTCGGGCACGAGCTTCGAAGTGCTCGGCCCGCTCGCCTTTGACCAAGGCAACGGACATCTCTACGGCTATGACCAGGAAGCGGGGCAGCTCTATGGCTTCGATGCCTCCACGCCGGGCAGCCATCCGGAACTCGGCGGCAGCTTTCCGATGAGCAGGACGTCCGGCTATGAAGACGATCTCGCCGTCGACAGCTCCTCCCACCATCTCTTCCAGACCAGCCACAGCGGCCACCAGCTGCTCGGCTTCGACGAAAGCGGCGCCGCGCTCCCGGGCTTCCCGATCAGCGGCTTCAGCTACATCTGCGGCGTCACCGTCGATGACGACGGCGACGTCTGGATCTCTGACGGAGAAGAAGTCAGGGAGTACAGCTCCGCCGGTGCGCTCATCAAAACCATCTCCGTCAGCGGGGAACCCTGCCGCATAGCAGTCGACGCGGAAGAGAACGTCTTCATCGGCATCTACTTCGGCCCCGTCGTGAAGTACACCGCTGCCAGCGGCTACACGGCGTCCTCCACCATCGACGGCGAATTCAACTACGCGATCGCGCTCAGCCGCTCCGCGAAAGAACTCTTCGTCGCCCACTTCAAATCGATCGCTGCCTTCGACACCGAGACCGGGGCGCTGCTCTACGAATTCGGCGAAACCGTCCCCGGCAATGAATACATCGGCGAATTCGGCGGCATCACGGTCGACGAAGCAACGGAAGAAGTCTTCGTCTCCGACTCCGGTCACGACAAGATCGACGTCTTCGGCCCCCCGGCCGCGGTGCCGAAAGTCAACACCGACGCCGCGACCGGTGTCACCACGAGCGAAGCGACCGTCCACGGCACGATCAACCCCAAGGGAGTCGCGGTCGAAGGCTGCCACTTCGAGGTCGTGCCGGCAGCGCAGTTCGGCGCCAGCGAATTCAAAAACGTCACCGCGGCCCAGGAATACCCCTGCGTCCCCGCCGCCGGCTCGATCCCGGCCGACTCCGAACCGCACTCGGTCAGCGCGTCAGTCACCGGCCTCAGCCCGGCGACGCGCTACCACTACCGCCTCGTCGCCGTCAACGCGGTCGGCGAAGCCCAGGCGACCAGCCGGACCTTCACCACCGGGCCGGTCGCGCCGCTGGTGGTCGAAGAGTCGGTCGAAGCGGTCGGCACGACCGAGGCGACCGTGGCCGCCAAGATCAACCCCAGAGGTGGAAGCACCACCTACCACCTCGAGTACGGGACCACCGAAGCCTATGGGCAGAGCAGCGCCGAGAGTGCCCCGTTCGGTTTTCCGACCGACAACAGCAAACACCCGGTCAGCGTCCACATCGGCGGCCTCAGCCCCTCGACCGTCTACCACTTCCGCTTCGTCGCCACCAATGAAGTTGGCGATGCCGAAGGGCCCGACACGACCTTCGCCACCTACCCGGCTACCGCCGCGCCCAGCCCCGGCTCATGCCCCGACGAACGGTTCCGCACCGGCTTCAGCGAACGCCTGTCTGACTGCCGCGCCTATGAGCAGGCCACGCCAATCGACAAGCACGGCTCCGACGCACAAATCGTGTACAACCAAGTCGGCGTCTCCTCCTCGGGCGATCGCTTCACCTTCTTCGCCACCGGCGGCCTGCCGACCAGCGGCGGCCTCTCCTCGATCGTCCCCTTCATCGCCACCCGTGGCCCCGACGGCTGGAGCACCGACGGCCTGCTGCCTCTCGGCGGCACGACCTACTTCGGCGAAACGCTCGGCACCAGCCAAGATCTCTCGGCCGTCCTGGTAGCCGGCGAAGGCCCCGGCGGCGTCGGCAAGCAGATCCTCGTCCGCGACAGCGACACGGCCACCTTCCTGCCCGGTCCTTCCTACGTGCAGAACATCTTCCCGCATCTCGCGGGCTTCAGCGGGGACCCGGCGCACCTGGCCTTTACGAGCACTCACAAGCTTCTCCCCGAAGCGCTCGAAGGGAAGCTCAACCTCTATGACCTCGACCATGGCGCCCTCACGCTCGCCGACCGCGTCCCCGCCGGCTCGGCGACGAGCTGCGACGACGAAGCCGGTCCAGCCTGCGTCGTTCCGGCGGAGGGTTCGAACGGAGTCATTTTGGAAGAAACCGTTACTTCCAGCTCGGGGATCATCCCCAGGCACCTGATCTCGCGGAGCGGCTCGCGGGAGTTCTTCTGGGTGCCGACCGGGCCCTTCTCGCCGTCTGGCCGTATCTACGTGCGCGAGGACGGCTCCAAGACGACCTGGATCTCCGCCTCGCAGCGGACGACGCCAGACCCTAACGGCGAGAAGCCCGCCACTTTCTGGAGCGCCACGCCGGATGGCTCGAAGGTCTTCTTCACCAGCTGCGAGAAGC
>JASLJO010000245.1 GCA_030152505.1 Solirubrobacterales bacterium
GGTGGCCGGTCTCGGCCGCGGTCAGCGCGGTGGAGATCGTCTCCAGGTCGCGCATCTCACCGACCAGGATCACGTCGGGATCCTCGCGCAGGGCGGCGCGCAGGCCGAGGGAGAAGTCGGGCGCGTCGGCGCCGACCTCGCGCTGGTTGACGATCGAGCGTTTGTGCTGGTGCAGGAACTCGATCGGATCCTCGATCGTGAGGATGTGGTCCTGGCGCTCTTCGTTGATCACGTCGATCATCGCCGCCAGGGTCGTGCTCTTGCCGGAGCCGGTGGGGCCGGTGACGAGGACGAAGCCGCGCGGTTTGTCGGCCAGCTCGCGCAGCACCTGCGGCACCTTCAGCGAGTCCAGCGCGGGGATGTCCTGCGGCACCAGGCGGAAGGCGGCGCTGACCGAGCCGCGCTGGAAGAAGCAGTTGACGCGGAAACGGGCGACGCCGGGGATCGCGTAGGCGAAGTCGAGCTGCTTGTTGTTCTCGAAGCGTTTGCGCTGGTCGTCGTTGAGGATCGAGTAGACGATCTCGCGCGTCTCCTGCCCAGAGAGCACGTCGAATCCCTCCATCGGCACGATCTTGCCCTTATCGCGCATGCAGGGCGGCACCCCCGGCGTGACATGCACGTCGGAGGCCTTGGTCTCCACCATGCGGCGCAGCACCTCTGCGAAATCGACAGCCATGGGGCTCTAGATCGGCCACAGCGCCGGATTCCTGAATACCGAGCGCCAATTTCTGGCGATCGCACGAAATCAGTCGCTGATCGTCGGTACCTCGAAGAGAGCCCGGTGCAGGGCCGTAAGGAGGGCCTGGGCGAGCCGCTTCTCGCCCTTGATGGTGACGCTCTCGACATCCGGCTCGATCACCGTGTCGAGCCAGTCGGAGGCGGAACCGATCGCCCACGAGTCCGCCTCGTCGTCGATGCCAGGCCGAATCGAGACGACCCGGCCGCGCTCGAGCTGGACGGTGATGCCGACCGGGCCGCCGATCACGTCCGGGTCGAGCTCGACCGAGAGCGAGCAGGCGCCGGACAACTCCGGTAGCAGCACGGCGAGTGGCAACGTCAGCAGAAGCGCAGCTTCGACATCCTGGGCGGCGATTGGGGCCGTGTCGCCGGGTGGGTGACGTAGCTCAAGCCGCGCGGCGACCGCGAGCGGGGCGACGGCCTGACGCAGCCAGCGGGTGGGCTCGTAGAAGTCTTCCCCCTCGGGGTCAGCCGCCATAGGCAGCGGCTCGAGCAGGCCGGCGTCGACGAGCAGGGCGACGCGCGCCTCGATCTGCTCGAGGTCGAGCACGCCGATCCTCTCCTGGGCTTCATGGGTTGTCGCTGGCGCGCCGGCGAACGCGTGCACGATCGTCGCCGTCCAGCCACTCAACAGTGACCAAAGCGGCTCCCCCGACCCTTCGCCCATCACGATCTCCCCCTGAGGTCCCCAGGACAGCCACTGTTGCAGGATCCCGGCCACAAGCGGCACTTCCCGTCCCGCCAGGGTCGGCGTCATCTGCGTCTCCGGATCGCCCTGGTCGGCATCCGGGTCGACGGGTTCGAGGAAGTAGGGGTCGCTGAACATGTCCACAACCGCCGCGGCATCATCGAGTTCGACAAATTCCTCGGGATCGACGAGGTCGACCCCGGTTGCGACCTGGGCGAGGATGGAGCGCAACACGTCGCGCGCCATCACGCTGTTCAGGTACATCAGGGTCAGCGTGCCGGCACGCGGCCTGTACTCGGCATACCCCTCCTTGGTGGCGCTCCCAGCCACAAAGTCAATTATGTCACGTATTTGGTGCTAGCTGGGAACACTTGAGATTTTTTCGATCAGGCGGTGACACGAACCACCTCTTCGAGGGAGGTGAGGCCGGCGCGGACCTTGCCGAGGCCGTCCTCGCGCAGGGTGAGCATGCCCTCTTCACGGGCTTTGGCGGCGATTTCGGCCTCCGAGGCGTGCGCCACCGCCATCTCCTTGATGTGCTCGCTCAGCGCCATCACCGAGAAGATGCCGACGCGACCGCGGTAGCCGCTCTGGTTGCAGCGGCTACAGCCGACCGGCTCGTAAGCCTCGACCTCGCCGCCGACGCGGATCTCGGCTTCGGCCAGCACGCTGGGCGGGACGATCGTGCGGCGCTTGCAGTGCGAGCAGAGCTTGCGCGCCAAGCGCTGGGCGACGACGCAGTCGACCGCAGAGGCGATAAGGAAGGCCTCGATCCCCATCTTGGTCAGGCGGGTGATCGCCCCCGGCGCGTCGTTGGTGTGCAGCGTGGTCAGCATCATGTGGCCGGTCAGCGCCGCCTCGATCGCAATCCGCGCCGTCTCGCTGTCGCGGATCTCGCCGACCATGACGATGTCGGGGTCGGCACGCAGCATCGAGCGCAGGCCGGTGGCGAAGTCGAGCCCCGCTTTGCGATTGACGTTGATCTGGTTGATCCCCTCGAGCCTGTACTCGACCGGGTCCTCGATCGTGATGATGTTCTTCTCGACCGCATTCAGCTCCCCCAGCGCCGCGTAGAGGGTCGTCGACTTGCCCGAGCCGGTCGGACCGGTGACCAGGACCGCCCCGTAGGACTGGTGGAAGGCGTCCTCGAAGCGGGTCCGCCCCTCACCGTCCATGCCGAGGTCGTCGAGCGAGCGCTGTGCGTTCTCCTTGTCGAGGATGCGGATCGTCGCCCCCTCGCCGCGCTGGGTCGGCAGCGTGGTGATACGCAGGTCGACGCGACGCTCCTCGACCGTGACGCTGACCCGGCCGTCCTGCGGCACCCGCTTCTCGGCGATGTTGAGGTCGCTCATGATCTTCACCCGCGAGACGACCGCGTTGACCATCCGCTTGGGCACGTGCGCCGCCTCGCGCAGCACGCCGTCGACGCGGAAGCGCACCCGCATCTCCCCCTCGCCGGGCTCGAAGTGCACGTCGGAGGCGCCCTCGCCCACAGCCTGGCCGAGGATGCTGTAGACGAGCTTGATCACCGGCGCGTCCTCGGCGCTGACCTCCATGTCGGCGACCTCGGCCAGCTCGTCGTCCTCGGCGGCGGCCTCGCCCTCGGTGACCGCTTCGCTGACGGCGCTCTGCAGCGTGTTGAGGCGGCCGATCAGGGCTTCGATGTCCTCCTCGGCGGCGACCGCGACGCGGCAGTCGAGGGCGGTGGCGATCTGGATGTCGTCGACCGCGAGCACGTTGGTCGGGTCGGCCATCGCCACCAGCAGGGTCTCCTTGTCGACGAAGCCGACCGGCAGCGCCCGGTAGCGGCGCGCCGTATTGACCGAGATCAGATTGGCCGCGGCCATGTCCACCTGGTAGGCGGAGAGGTCGACGTGGTCGAGGCCGTAGCGCTCGGCGACCGCGCGGGAGAGCTGGTCGGCGGTGATCGCCCCCTGGTCGACCATCAGCCGCTCCGGTGGGCGGCCGGCGGTGCGCGATGCCTCAATCGCGGTGCGGGCGACGTCGTCGGAGACGTAGCCGAGGTCGACGAGGACGTCGGTGACGAAGCCGCTGTGACGGCCGCGCGCCCGGGGCGGCGTCAGGCCCAGAGTGCCGCCCGCCTCTGGATCGAGCTTAGGAGCGGTCGAGTCGCCCGAGTTGGGGACCGGCCGCAGGTGGCTGGGAAAGTCCCGTGAGTCCACGCTCAACCCCTCACGGGTGATAGGCGAGCGTCTTGCCCTCGTAGCCGGCGTCGATCACGGCCTGGGCGACGCTCTGTGGGCTCTGGAAGCCGTAGCTGACCGAGGCGGTCGGGACCGTTTTCTTCAGGTGCTTGGGGGTGACGACGACCAGCGCCGGCACGCGGTCCACGCCGACGCCCTCGCTGATCGCGGCGTAGCGGGCGATCCTGGCGGCGGGGACGATGAAGACGGTGGCGTCGCGGAAGCCGGCAAGGCCCTCGGTGGCGGTCTTGACCAGGCGGTCGTCGATTCCGCCGCCGCGGACGAAGAGCAGGACGAGGGTCTCGTTCGCCTTCCAGGCTCGCAGGACGGGCTCCGGCAGCGGTGGCGCGGTGGTTGCGCCGGGGACGGTGCCGGAGAGAGCGGCACCGAGCGATTCGGCGCCGGCGGCTTCGCTCGCCGCCTCGACCGTGCCTTCGATGGCTTCGCCTGGCGCCGCGCCCGCGCCGGCGCTCGAGGTTTCTTCTTCCCCTCCGCCACCCGACGACATGAGGAAGACGGCGACGGCGATCAGCAGCGCGCCGACGATGCCGAGCTGCACGAGCGGATTGTTATTGAGCGCGTCCCTCATACGTCCGCCTACCCACTCGACAGATGCGCGGTCCGGCTTGAGCCCTGGCACGCCAGAGGCGCAGGATCACGCCCAGATCGTCCTTCGAGTACTTGCTGAGTTCCCAATTCGCACTTTGCATGGCATAATCGTCCTGTGGCTGCAGGCGAGGCCACCGGAAGCGGGTTCAGGGCCCGCGCAGGGGCGCTCACGCTGCTCTTCGTCGCGGGCTCGCTGGACCGTGGGCGACTGCTGGAGCTGCTCGAGGCGGCGCTCTCCGGGGAGCTTCCACCGACGCCCGACGACGACGAGCTCACCGAGTACGAGAGCGAAGACGAGGTCGACGAGTACGAGGATTTCGAAGAGGACGAGTACGAGGAAGACGAGTACGAGGAGGACGAGTACGAGGATGAGGACGAGGACGAAGAGGGCGATGGGGCGCTCGCCACGCTGCCGCCGACCCTGCGCCACTCCCAGGGCATGATCGGTCCGTATACGCAGATGCGAACCTCCTCCAAGGGCGACGAGTTCCTCTTCGTCGCCGCGACGATGGAACGCTGGCTGCGCAACTGCCCGGGTGGGCCGCTCGAGCTCGGCCTGCGGGGCGCCCACGCACTGGCGCCGCTCGTCTGCTCCTGGTCGGCGACGGTCACCCACGCCCTCGCGCCGGAAGCGCTCACCCTGGCCGAGCTGGAGCGGATGGTCGGGATCCTCGACCGCGAGGCCGTTGCCGGACACGTCGAGGCCATGGAGCGCTGCGGTCAGGTCGAGGCCGTGACCGGCGACACCGAGACGCGCTACCGCCTGACCGACTGGGGACGGGAAGGCATCGCCCCGATCGTCGCCGCGGTCCGCTACGAGTGCCACTACCCCGAGGACGACGTCCTGCCGCCCGATGTGTTCGACGTCGAGGCAGCCTTCCAGATGGCCCTGCCGCTGCTGCGGCTGCCGTCTGAGCTGCGTGGCAGCTGCCGCCTCGGCGTGCGGATAACGGGCGGCGAGCCACTGATAGCCGGTGCCACGGCCTTGGTCGATGAGGGCCGCGTCCTGTCCTACTCGCCGTTGCTCGACGAGGATCCCGAGACCTGGGCAACCGGAACGCCCCTCGATTGGTGCGAAGCCGTCGTCGACCCGACCACCGAAAAGGTCGAAGCGGGCGGCCATACGGAGCTCGCCGCTGCCCTGCTCACCGCGCTGCACGAGCGGCTGTTCGGCCGATAGAGGACCTGCACTATTTACAAATAAAACTGATTAATGTCATGATGTGACCCGCTTGACTGGGAACGCGGTCAACGGGAGCGGAAATCGGGTGCGCTCCGGTGCGCAGACGCTTACGCTGCTCGCGGCCCCGCTCAACATTGCGATCCTGCAGGCGCTCTCCGGCGGGCGGGTGAAACACGCCGACCTGCGTCGCGCCGCGGGCTCCCCGGCCCAGACCACGATGCGCGTGCAACTGCGCCGCCTGGCCGAGATCGGTGCGATCGAGCGACACCGCGGCAGCCGTTTTCCGGGCGTGCTCGAGTGCGAGCTGACCAGCGCCGGCAGGGACCTGCTCGCGGTCGCGGGCGTCGTCGAGCGCTGGCTCGGCCGCTCGCCGGAGACGCCGCTGTCGCTCGGTGGCAGCAGCGCCAAGGCGGCGCTCAAGGCGCTCGTCGAGGGCTGGTCGACCGGAATGCTGCGCGCGCTCGCAGCCGGGCCGCTCCTGCTCACCGAGCTCGACGGCGTGATCGCCGCGCTCAGCTATCCGTCCCTGGACCGCCGCCTCGCGGCGCTGCGGCTCGCCGGCCTCGTCGAAGCCCGCTCCAGCAATGGTCACGGCACGCCGTACGCGGTCACCGAGTGGCTGCGGCAGGGCGTCGGTCCGCTCGTCGCTGCCGCTGGCTGGGAGTACCGTCACCTCCCGCGGAGTGCTGTTCCCCTCGGCCGCCTGGACATCGAGGCGGTCCTGATGCTGGCCGCGCCGCTCCCGCGCCTGCCGGACGACCTCAGCGGCTCCTGCCGTCTCGCCGCCGAGGTGGGCGGTGGGCGAGCCGACA
>JASLJO010000252.1 GCA_030152505.1 Solirubrobacterales bacterium
GGCAACCTGGAGATCCTCGCCGAGCACGGCACCGAGGAGCAGCGCGATCGCTGGCTCGAGCCGCTGCTCGAGGGCCGCATCCGCTCCTGCGTCTCGATGACCGAGCCGGAGGTCTCCGGCTCGGACCCGACCCTGCTGCAGGCGCGCGCGGTGCGCGACGGGGAGGAGTGGGTGATCGACGGCCACAAGTGGTTCACCTCGGGTGCCGTGGGCGCCGAGCTGGCGATCGCGATGGTCGTCACCGATCCCGAGGCGCCGCCCTACTCGCGCGCCTCGATGATCTGCGTGCCGATCGACAACCCGGGCTTCAACCTGGTGCGGCCGATCCCGGTGATGGGCCACGACACGGGCCCCGGCCACTGCGAGATCCGCTACGAAGGGTGCCGCGTGCCGGCCGCCAACCTGCTGGGCGGCGAGGGACAGGGCTTCACGATCGCCCAGGACCGGCTCGGGCCGGGACGCATCCACCACTGCATGCGGGCGATCGGCACCGCCGAGCGGGCGCACGAGATGATGTGCCGCCGCGCCAACGAGCGCCAGGCCTTCGGCGGCCCACTGGCCGACAAGCAGTTCGTCCAGGAGGCGATCGCCACCTCACGGATGGAAATCGACCAGGCCCGCCTGCTGACGATGTACGCGGCCTGGAAGATGGATACCGAGGGCAAGCGCGCCGCCCGCCAATCGATCTCGGCGATCAAGATCGTCGCCGCCAACATGGTGATGGAGGTGCTCGACCGCGCGATCCAGATCCACGGCTCGCTGGGCATGACCGACGACACCCCGCTCGCGGCCCTCTGGCGCTTCAGCCGCATGCTGCGCCTCGCCGACGGCCCCGACGAGGTCCACAAGATGGTCCTCGCCCGCCGCGAGCTTAACCGCTGGTCGAAGCGCGCCGAAGCCGAGGCCGCCGGCGAGCTGGAGCCCAAGCACGCCCCGAGGCCGATCTGACAGCCGTCTCACGCCAAAGAGAAAGGCCGGGCTTTCGCCCGGCCTTCTCAGTCGGCGGAGTCCGCCGCTTGTTGATGTTCGTACTACGCGTCAGTCACTTCCGAGCAACACCGCCGAGATCGAGGTGGTCCGGAAGTGCGGGTTGCCGCCGGTGTCCGAGCAGACCTGCGTAAACGTGCTGTTGCCGGCAGGCAGAACGTCGGTCACCGTGGTCACGCCGCCGTTGGCCGTCTCAGAGCCTTCGTTGCTGTCCGTGTCCTGAAGCACTCCAGGGGTCGTTTCGGTGTTCGGAATTTCCGCGCCATTGCGCGTGAGGTGGCATGACGCGGATGAGGCGTCAGCGTCGGCATGCATCGGAAGCTGTGAAACCAGCAGCACGCGTCCGCTGCGCGGTAGATCCAAGCTGACGGTTGCGCACGTGTAGCCGGTGGTTCCGAAGCAGGAGATTTCATAGCCGCTGCGCCCGATCGTCAAAGCGCCGGCCGACACCCCTTCGACGGTTTTGGCGCTCGGCACCTCGCCGAGGGTGGACTCTTTGACCTTGTCGCCGGTGACCGCGTCGTTGGCGATCTTGTTGGTGGTCACGGCGCCATCGGCGATCTTGTTGGTGGTCACGGCGCCATCGGCGATCTTGCTTTCGGTGACCGAGCCTTTCTTGAGCTTGCCCGCCGTCACGGCTTCTTTGACGATCTTGCCGGTCTTGATCGAGTTGGCCTTGATTTCGTTGGCGCCGATCTTTTTGACAGCGGCGAAGGCGGTGGCGCCGCCGAGGATCAGGAAGACAGCCAGAGACGACATCACGTTTGCGTACGTGAGTCGCTTTCGCATCTGCTTCAAGAGTCTCTCCTTAGATTGCGGGCGGAGGGACTCGGACGAGCCTCCATGCCCAATTGCAGAGGATTGGTGGACCCAATCAGGTCCCCCGGTCGTCGTCAAGGGCGTTGGACCAAGCTCTAGAACTCAAGGGCGCGGGTCAGGGCCGACGCTCGGACAGATCGGCGGCCTCGGCCAGGCGCTCGACCAGGCGGGCGAAATGTTCGATTCCGGGGTCGACCTTGCCGTACTGGCCGGCGGCGTAGCGGGCGTAGACGCCCTCGAGGATGATCGCCAGCTTCCAATAGCCGAGGGCGATGAAGAAGTCGAGCTGGGAGAGATCGCGGCCGGAGCGTTCGGCGTAACGCTCGCGCAGCTCGTCGCGGGTGGGGAAGCCCGGCGCCAGGTTGGCGGGTTGGCCGAGAGCGATCGGGCCATCACCATCCTCTTTCCGTTCGGGCCAGTAGACCATCAGCAGGCCGACGTCGGCAAGTGGGTCGCCGAGCGTGCAGAGCTCCCAATCGACGACCGCGGCGACCTCACCGGCAGGGGTCAGGATCATGTTGTCGAGCCGGTAGTCGCCGTGGACGATCGTCGCCGGGCCCTGCTCGGGGATGCGGGCGGAGAGACGCTCGTGCACCGTGTCGATCGCCGACAGCTCGCGCGTCTTCGACTTCTCCCACTGACCCTGCCAGCGGTGGAGCTGACGGGCGACGTAGTCCTCCTTGCGGCCGAGGTCGCCGAGCCCGACGGCGTCAGGATCGACGGCGTGGATCTGCACCAGGGTGTCTGCGACGCGCTCGCCGATCGCCTGGCGGTCGGCGTGG
>JASLJO010000274.1 GCA_030152505.1 Solirubrobacterales bacterium
GGCACCTGGAGCCCCTACACCTACGACTCGCTGAACTTCCTCGCCGAAGGCGTCGAACAAGCCGGTGACACCGCCTCGGCCAAGCTTGAAAAGGCACTCGACGGGGTCAGCGGCTGGAAGGGCTGGACCGGCTCGGTGACGATCGATCCCAAGAACGGCAACCGCCAGCCGGCGACCGTGGTGATCGTCGACACCGACAAGTCCGGGCAGCTGCACGTCGACACCGACTGGGCCAAGGCGGTCGGCGCTCCATACCAGGCCGGCTGAGTCAGCCCACCAGCGGGCGCTCGAAGACGCACTCCAACCGGCGCTCGTCCTCCTCTCCGGGGACGGTCTTGTCAAGTCGCATCGTCGCCCTGCGCCCGTCGAGGCGCAGCGAGGCGACCTGGTTGTCGAAATATGGACCCTCGGTCAGGCGCCAGCGCATGCCCGGATCGGACGCGCCTGAGGCACCCGCCAAGGCGTGCGTGACCGCGGTGAAGGGGCGCGAGAAGCCGGCCTCGATCGCCAGCCGCTCGTGGCGGTCGAGGGGGTTGCGGTATGGCGAGCAGACCGCCTGGTAGACGGCGCTCTGCATCCCCGCCTCGGGCCTGAAGGCCATCTCCGCCAGGTAGGCGTGGTGGACGTCGCCGGAGAGGACGACGATCGAGGCGGGCGGGCGGCCGCGCTCGCCCGAGCCGACCTCTTCGAGCAGGCGACGCATCAACCGGAAGGAGTCTTCGAAGGAGGCCCAGTGGTCGAAGTCGAGCGCACACCGCAGCTTCTCCGTCGCCCAGGCCGGCGCCCTCCCCCACGCGCCGTCGCAAACTCGCTCGCTCCACGCCTGCAGATGGTGGAAGCCGGGAGAGAGAAGGAAAGGGACGGTGGTGGCGATCAACAGATGGTCGAAGTCGCCGCTCGCCTGTTCGACGACCCACTCCCACTCCTCGTCGTCGACGATAGAGCGACGGCCCTCGTCCAGGACCCGCCCGGCGCGCGACTCGACGAAGATCGCCCGGGTGCCGCCGAGGTTGCGACAGTAGCTCCAGCGCGTGCCCGAGCCGGTCAGGGCGACCTCCGCGGCGAACTCGCGCAGGTCGCTCGTTGCCCGCTCGCTTCCCCGCACCCTGCCGTAGAGCTCGTTTGCCTCCAGCTCGCGCGGCGAGAGGTTGCCGATGTGCTGGTAGACCCAGTAGCTCGTGATCCCCGCCGTGGCGCGACGGTGCCACCACGACTTGCGTCGCATCTCCGCCAGCCACGTGCGGGAGATGTTCCAGTCGTCGCTCATGTCGTGGTCGTCCCAGAGCATCGAGACGGAGACCATCGAGAACAGCCAGCGGACCAGCGGATCGCTCCAGGACTCCTCGTAGAGCCAGCAGTACTCCTCGAAGTCGGTCACCTCCTCGCCGGGCGGGGTGTCGACACCCCGACGCCGGCGGATCCTCTCGCGCGTCCGCGGCGAGCCCTCGTCGACGTAGACCTGGTCGCCGAGGAGGAAGAGCACCTCGGGCCACTCATCGCGCTCACTGCGCACCATTTCGATCGCCAGCACCCGCAGCGCGTCGTACTCGCGCCCGTCTTCGTGGCGGTCCTTGCTGTGGACGTAGGGCTCGCTGTGCGGCAGGGCGACCCGACAGGAGCCGAAGCAGACGTCGAGCGCGCGGCCGGGTGAGAGCGTACGGATCGCGCTTGGCGGCAGATCGGAGTTGGCCGGCGGCCAGCATCTCTCGCCGTCGAGCTTCACCTCGTACTCGTACAGGCCGCCCGGCTCGAGCCTCTCGACGACGACCAGCGCATAGAAGTGCTCCTCGACGGTGAAAGTCGGCTCGCGGCACCCGAGCACCTCCACCTCACAGGGCGAATCGGTCTCGACCCAGACCGTCGCCTCGGTTTCGCCGACATAGCGGAGCAGGGGTCCGAGCACCAGGTCGGCCATGAGAGAGGGATTCCCCTCACCGCCCGGGACGAAACTCCCCGTGTGGGCTCGACCAGGCGAAGCCGAGCGAATCGACAGGCCAATCCAGGACGATATCCACGCCGACCGCGGCTTCGTCGAGATGGGGCTCGGCTACTCCGCGGCGTCTCGCTCGCGCGGGGTGAGCTGAACGATCGGGATCGTCCGTTTCGCCTTCGCCGCTTCTCGACGGTATGCCGCGTAGGGCGCGAACACCCGGTCGGCGAGCGCCCGGAGCCTGCGACGCTCGGCCTCGTCGCCGACGACCGTCGCCCGCATGGGGATGCCGCCGAACGTGACGTCGGGATCGGCCTGAAGGTTGTGAAACCACGCAGGATGCGTTGGGAGGCCGAGCTTCGAGGCGACGATCGTCACCCGGTCCCCGTCGTGGAAGTAGATGACCACGTTGCGTCGCACCGCCCCACTCCTCGCACCCCGGGTTTCGAGCAGAGCGGTCGGCATGACGAGGCCCATCCCGATGCGACCCCGGGTCACCCGCATCAGATACGGATCGACCTTCCAGACCACGTTGACCGAGAGGAACCTCCCCAATCGCGTGTTGGCAAGCGCGGCGTAGACGCGGCTGAACCAGCCGGGCGGAAGGTTGGGGTCGACGTACTCGAGCTCAGCAGTCAGCGCGAATCTCCTCCAGACGTGAGAGCCATGCGCTCCACGGAACCGATCATCGGCATAGCCGGACGGTATTTGAACCGGGTAAGGAGCTGCACCTACCTGCGATCGCCGAGTGGCCGATCGGCTGGGGTCGATCAGTCGCGGGGAGGCAGCTGCTGCACCGACCAACCGTTCCCGTCGGGATCGCTGAAGAAGACGAACGAGCCCCAGGGGAATTCCTGGACCTCGCCCAACTCCACACCGCGGTCGAGCAGCTCCTTGCGGGCAGCGGCGACGTCGACGACGACCAACTGCAGTCCCTGAACCGACCCTGGCACGGCATCGGTGACTCCCTTGCCGATCGCGATCGAGCAGGCCGATCCGGGCGGCGTCAGCTGGACGAATCGGATCTCGTCGTTGACGGTGTGGTCGTGGTCGGCGACGAAGCCGGCTTGGTCGACGTAGAACGCTTTCGCCCGGTCGACATCCGACACGGGCACCGCGATCAGCTCAAGCTTGAAATCCATCGGAGTGGACGGTACCCGACCGCAGGCCGTTGCCGCGACGAAACGCGCTCCGCCTCCACCGCTGGGGAGTACGCTCGACAGGCCAGGGAATGACAAGGAGGACAACATGTACGCACGAGTAGCTCGCTGGGAGGGCGCCGACGCCAAAGCGCTGGAAGACAGCGCCGCGCAGATTCGCGCTCAGGCTGAGTCAGAGGGCGGGCCGCCACCTGGCGTGCCGGCGAAGGAGTTCCTGCTCCTCCACGACACCGACGCCGGCAAGGTCATCGCGATCACCATGTTCGAGAGCGAGGACGACTACAGCCAAGGCAACGAGACGCTGAACTCGATGAGCCCCCCGGGGGAAGGAATGGGAACCCGGGTCTCAGTCGAGAAGTACGAGCTCGCGGTTCACGTCGAAGCTTGAGGTAGTCGCCTTAACCGGACGGCATTTGAACCAGTTGCGCCGGCTTCTCGATCGTCCCCTTGGCTCCCCATTCGGAAGAGAGCCGGGAAAGCGCATCGACCAGAGCTGCTCGCGGTCCTCGCGCGACCTTCATCTCCAGGACGGCCCAGTTCGGGACCAGGAGTCGAGTCACCACCGCTTCCAGACCCTTCGCGAGGGTCCCAATCGAACCCTCGGGTAATGCCACACCAGCTCTCTCCAGCTTGGCCGACAAGTCGTCGGCAAGCTGCCGTTTGGTCCCCGCCAGAGAGACCCCATAGCCGAGGATCGGCGCTGCAAGCTCGAACTCGCCCAGAGTTATCAGCACCCGCGCCAAGAGCCCGACTGACACGGCCTCGCGGTGGCCGTTCTGATGTTCAAGGCTGAGCATCGCCAGAAGTACGGACCGGCGAAGATCAGTCTCACCCCCAAGGAGACGACGACTATGTTCGGTGCCCACGGTCGCTTCAAGCACCGCCCATGAGTTGTACGTGAACCTCTCCTGCTTCCCTTGGTCGTATCCGCGATACGGCGCTGGGATCAGATCCCGAGTCAGGACGGCCTCAGCGACGGTTAAGGACTCCTCGAATGCCGCTCGACCTTGCGAGACCAGGTGTCGGAGTTCGTCGTCGTTCATCTTCCTGCTTCGCAGCTCACTCTGGATCCATCGGAGAAAGGCGTTGCCGAGACGATGGAGAGCGAGGAACCCGTTCGGGTCCAACCGGACCCACGCTTCCAAGAGGATCACCGCCAGCGCTCGATCAACTCCCAGCTGCTCTAAGTATCGGACCGTTAGGTCGAGGAGCTCGAAGCGATCCTCGCGAAGCGCACTCTCAGCGCTGTACTCGGGCTTCATCAAGTCTGGAAGCAGGCGGCAGATGCCGCCGAGTCGGCGCAGCAAGGCTTCGTTGGAGCAGGCCGCGCGCACAAAGCCGTTGCTGACGGCGGTGCCATGAGTCACCAGCCGGGTCTTCCGCACAACCCGATCAGCGAAGTCCAGTTGCGTTTCCAGCTCTTGGTCGAGCACGTCTATCGCGAGCTCCAGATCAGAGGCCGACCCGACCAGGCGTTCGGCGAGGTCGAGTGGAATTGCGGATCCCGCGGCGTGCAGAAGCGCAATGGCCAGCATCAGATTGAGGGCGCTGCCCTGCTCTTCTTGGAGCTCTTCGAGCACACTGCCCAGGATTCGCTCGAACGGTCTCTGCCCCGGGTCCACCGCTTCCAGGACAGTCGGTACGAGCCATGATGTCTCCCAGCGGTTCCTGCGGGCAGCGGCCTCAGCTCCCGACGCCGCCGACGCCAGCATGGTGGCCGCTCGTTTGCGTCGGGAGTGCTCCAGAAGCTCGTGAGCTTCCAGTTTCTGGATCAATTCCTCCTGCTCGGCCGCGGCAAGAGGGGGGAGCTTCAAAGCGGCCTTTCGAGCTCGGCTTGGTATCGACTGCCGTGCGCGTCGGCCGTGCCACAAATTGCCTCGGTCCGCCATCAGCAGCAAAACGGTGATGTCGCGCTCCGCCAGTTGAGCCGAAATTCCCAAACCGTCTTTCAGTCCCGAAAACTGGCCGGTCCCGTCTATGAGCATCAAAACGTGACTCCCCTTCTGCAACTCCTCCAACCAAGAGAGCGGCAGAACCACGAGCGCGTCTTCGTCGGCCCAGAGAACCTTGACGTCTTTACGGGTGTTGAGCACGCTCCACGCCACGCTTCGCAATACCGTCGACTTCCCCTCTCCGCCCGCGCTGATAAGCCACTCGTAATGGAATCCGGGCACTGCACCATCAAGGAGCCCAAGCAAGACCCCCTCGATTGCGGTGCGGGTCACAGACCAGCCATCCACGACCGCTTGCCAGGGGCAAGTCACGGTCAGCCCCCTCAAATATGCCTTGGCGTCACGCTCGGACGCCGGTGAATCCATGACCCGCCTTGGCGTCAGAAGCGTCCATCCAGTTGGCCCACCGGATGGTCGTTTGTCTGACCATTCCTCCAGCCATTCTCCGAAACCCTGAATGAGACGCTGACGCTCACCCTTGGTGATCCCATGTGCCTGGCTCCCGTACTGCCTCCGGTGCAGGTCTGGGTGACACGAATAGAGCAATTTCAGTCCCTGTCGCAACGGCGAAATCGCAGTCAACGCGAAGTCGAAGCCGAGCGTCCGTGGGGCCGCTTCGAGCAAATCATCCGTCTCGTTCGATGGCTCCACGTTGGAAGCGGCGAGGCACCAGACATCGATGTCATGGGAGGTCAGGGCCTCCTGCATCAGCTTGCCCGCGAATTCTTCAACGGCGATGAATCCCTGTTGCTTGCTCTTGCACTCGAAATGCCAGTGGCGGAGGCGTCCAGCTTGGTTCTGCCATTTAGCCTGAAGATCCCGCCCGCCCTGGCGTCCTCGGGACCGCGGAAGAACCTCCACACGCGTGAACTCCAGGTCGTCGCGCAAGAGGCGAATCAGGAGCTCAGCAAAAGTTTCCTCGAACCTTGCTCCCTGTGCCTCTGGTGATTCCGGTACCCCCCCGGTTTCCATCGCCGCAGACTAATGCGGCCGGCCCTCGTGACGACCCTAGGTCGTTAACTCATCGGGGAGACAGGATTTGAACCTGCGACCGCTCGGCCCCCAGCCGAGTGCGCTACCAGACTGCGCCACTCCCCGTGGCTACTCCGCATTCTGACGGATCGGGCAAACTGTCGAGGCGCCGCGAGTCGCTGCGGGAGACGACTCGCGCACGCGGCGGTAGCTCAACGGTAGAGCCTCAGCCTTCCAAGCTGATGACGCGGGTTCGATTCCCGTCCGCCGCTCTCCAG